>JAYTCP010000367.1:0-5638 GCA_043736435.1 Planctomycetia bacterium
GCCCCGGGGCCGGCCTCGGCCCGGGCCGACCTCCACGCGCTGGGCCTCCAGGGCGCTTGGGCGCCGATCACCGCGGACGTCGGGGCCACGATCCTCGAAGCCCTGCTGTGGGGCGGAGCCGCGGCGATGCTCGCCGTGTTCACCCGCCCGTCCGGGCCGCCCGCGGGGGCACGGCTCGTGCTGGGCCTGCTCGTCCTCCTCCACGGCCTTGCGTGGATCGACTGGGCGATCGGGACACGCGTGCTGCCCCTGACCGAGATCGAGGATCCCTGGGGGGTCGGACAGGAGACGCTGAGGTTCCTCGACTTCGCCGGCTGGCTCGTCAACCGCAACCACTGGGCCGCGCTCGGCCTCGGCCTGTGGCCGCTGGCGGTGATCTGGGGCCTGCGTGGCGGCGCCGCGCGTCGCGCCATTGCCCTGGTCGCGGTCGCGGGCGTCCTCGTCTCCGTCGTCGCCACGAAGTCGCGGGCGGGGCTGGGCCTCGCGGGCTTGCAGCTGATCGCGCTGCTCGTCCACCTCGCGCTCCGCCTGCGGCCGCGAACCCGGCTCGGGCTCCTCGCGCTGGTCCTCGTCGGTGCGGTCCTCGCCCGTGGCCATCTGGAGGCGTTCGCGGCGCGCATCACGGCCTCCGACGTGGTCGGGCGCGGGGAGCTCTACGTCGCCACCCTGCGGCTGGCGCAGCAGAGTCCGGCGCTCGGGTGGGGCATGGGGTCGTTCCAGAGCACGTTCCCCTCGGTCCAACCGGAGAAGGCGCTCTACAAGTACAGCCACGCGCACTCCGACCCGCTCGAGTGGATCGCCGGCGCCGGCCTGCTGGGGCTCGTCCTCGTCGCGGGGCTCGCGCTCGGGATCCTGCGCGGAGCACGCGACCAGCGGGCGACGGCGGCGTCGCGGCTCCTGTGGACGCTCTCCGTGGCGGGGATGGCCGCCGCGTCCTGCGTGGAGTTCCCCCTCCACATCCCCGCGGTGCGTTTCGTGTGGCTCGGACTCCTCTTCGCCGGTCCACCGCGGTCGTCCTAATCGCTCCGCGGATCTCCTGCCCCGGCCGCGCGGCCCTGCGCACCCCCCTCGCCCACGATGCGCCCCCGCTCGAGCCGCAGCTCCCGCCCGGCGAGCGTCGCGGCGAGCGCAGGCTCGTGCGTCGCGACGAGCACGGCCCCGCCCGCGGCCAGCCGATCCCTCACCTTCCCGATCGCCCACGTCCGGAACTCCGCGTCCACCCACGAGAACGACTCGTCGCAGAGCAGCACCTCGTGGGGGATGTGGAAGGCCAACGCGAGGGCGAGCCGCAGGCGCATCCCGTCGCTCGTGCGCCGGATCGCGACGTCCGAGGCGTCCCGCAGCCCCGCCTCCTCGAGGACGTTCCCGACCAGCGCGCGCGCCTCCCGGCGCCCGAGCCCGTGGAACGCGCACCCGAGCAGCGCGTTCTCGCGCGCCGACAGATCGGGGTGGAACGCCGCCGACGGCCCGAGGAGCGCGAGGACGCGGCCGCGTACGGACACGGTCCCGTCGGTCGGTCGCGTGACGCCGGCGACCAGGCGCAGCAGCGTCGTCTTCCCCGAGCCGTTCGGCCCGCGAAGCGCGACGGACTCGCCCCGCCGCACCTCGAGGTGGACGTCGGAGAGGGCCTCCACGTGGCGCACCCCTCGATGCGCCCCGGGAGCGCGGCTCACCTCCCGCGTGTCGTAGCGCTTGCTCACGCCCTCGAAACGGATCGCGACGCCCAGGGGCAGCATCAGGCGAGGTCCGCGAAGCGGTCTTCCGTGCGCCGCAGCCAGAGGAGCCCCACGGCGAGCAGCGTCGCGGAGACGAGCAGCGAGACGCAGAGCGCCGGGAGATCGGGAGGCGTCCCGAACCACGCGGCGCGGAACGTCTCGAGGACGCCCGAGGCCGGGTTGGCGAGGAGGACGGCTCTCGGGATCCGGGCGTCGGCGGCCTCGAGGGTGTAGAGGACCGGAGACGCGAAGAGCAGGACTTGGAGCGCGTATCCCGTCGCGGGGACGACGTCCCGGACGCGCACCGCCGCCGCCGCGAGGAAGACCGCGCCCGCGAGCCCGAGCAGGAGCATCGAGAGGACGGCCACGGGCCACCACAGGAGATGGAGCCCCGGCGCGGGACCCGCGACGAGGCCCCAGGCGAGCATCGCGAGGGAACCGAGCGCGAAGTCGCCCAGTCCGGTCAGCACCGAGCTCACCGGGAGCACGACCCGGGGGAACGGGACCTGCGAAACGATCCAGGCGTTCCCGACGATCGAGCCCGCCCCTCCCACTGCCGCCCGCACCAGGAACTGCCAGGCCACGAGCCCTGCGAACAAGAACTGCGGATAGGGCGTGTCGCCCGCGGCGGATCGGAGGCCCGCCGTGCGACCCAGGAACAGCTCGAAGACGCCGGTCGCGAGCAGGGGCGGGGCGAGGCCCCAGAGCATGCCAAGGCGCGTGTGCCGGTAGTGCAGCGACAGGTCGCGCCGCACGAGCGCCCCCACCAACGCGAGCGCGGGGCGAAGGCCGAAGCCGGGGCCCGTCGTCGCGTCCGGCCGGCGGGTCGTGACCTCGAGCGCGCGGGAGTCGGAGGCGGTCATGCCGCCCCCTTCGACCACAGGGCGGCCACCTCGGCCGCCGTCGCCGTCATCCGATGGAGACCCGCGGGGACGGGAAGCCGAACCGCAGGTGCCGCGGCCAGGAGCCTCATGCAGGCGTCCAGGCGCGCGACCTGCGCTTCGTCGTCGGCAGGGTCGGCAACGAACACCGCCTCGCGCAGCAGCCAGGCGAGCGCCTCCGGCGCCGGGATCCGCTCCCGGGCGACCCGCGGGCCGCGCTCGAGGAGCGCCACGGCCACGATCGGCACCGCGTCGAGCGGTCGCGGCGACCGGAAGTCGACGCTCGCCTTCTCCTCGGCCCCCGGCGCCCCCCCCCTTTTCCGGACGTCCTCGGCGGCACGCCGCGCGGGGCCGTCCACGTCCGCGAACGGGAACGAGGGAAACGCGAAGACTCCTCCCGCGTCGCGGATCTCGAGCACCACGTGGTCGTCGCCGAGCACGCCGAAGCCCGCGCGGTCGAGGGCCAGCGCGAGCGTGCTCTTGCCCGCGCCGGCGCGTCCGCAGAGCAGGACGGCGCCCGACGGGAGGACGACCGCCGCGGCGTGCATCGCGGTCCGGCCGCGAAGCGTCGCGAGATAGGGTGCAGCGCGACGCAGCGCGGCCACGTCCCATCCGGGGCGGCCCCGGTGCGCGACGAGGGCCCGACCCTCGCGCGGGTGCGCGACGAGCTCGAGGACCCCGTCGAGCAGGACGATCCGCTCTTCGGCCCGCCGACCGAAACGTGCCCACACGCGGTCGTCCGCGCGCGCGTCTCCCGTCCAGGTCACGTCGTCGTACGCAGCCGGGGCGGCGTTCCGTTCGATCGCGAGCGTCCAATCGACCGGCCGACCCTCGGGTGCCCGCGCGCCGGGGATCGCGACCGGTGCCTCGAGGCACATCCCGTCCACGAGCGACCGCGGCATCACGTCGGGCCCAGGCGGCGGACGACCCGCGCCTGCCGTCGGCGCGCGAGCTCCACGACGCGCGCGTCGACGTTTCTTTCCGCGACCGTACCGCGGAATGCCGCGCGAGCCGACGCGGTCGTCGCGCCCACGCTCCTCCCGAGACCGAACTCGCCGAGGATGAAGGCGTCGAGGTCGTCGGACGCGTCGGGGGCGGGAACGAAGTCGGGAAGGCCCGCGCCGAGGACGTCCAGGCTCTCGCCGACCTGCGTGAGCGGCCCCTGCCACGCACCCTCCCGGCCTCCCACGTCCACCGCCCACGCGATCGGCGCGCGGGCGCCGTCGACGTCGCACCGGACCCGGAGCCCTAGGGTCGCCCCGGCCGGCACGACGAGCCGGCCGGGCGTCGGCGCGACGGGCAGCCCATACGCCTGGGTCCGCGCGGGACCCAACGTTCGATACGAGATGTCCGGCGCGAGGTCGGCTTCGAAGCCGAGGCGGAACCCGTCCACCGTCCACGGGACGTTCGCGACGAAGTCGGCCTGTCCGGCGTAGCGAGGGGCAAGGGGCACGCCATACCGGATCTCGAACAGCGGCCGCGCCTCGGACAGGACCACGGCGTCGTCGGCCACTTCGGGGGTGCACTCGGCCAGCACGGGTCGCAGCGTGTCCACCTCCACGCCTTCGATGGGCCCGAAGCCATGCGATCGCACATGGAGCTTCTGGGAGGCGATGGGCTGGGCGAACACGACGTCCCGCCGTGGAATGCACCGCCCGCCCGGGGCCAATGCGGCCGCCACGGCGTTCCAGAGGAGGGGCGCCCCGCCGCCGAGGGGGAGGCCTCCTCGCACGTCGGCGACGACCAGCGTGGGGGCCTCCGGGAGCCGGATGTCCTTCAGGTTCCCGCGCAGGACGACGACCCGGTCGCCGACGCCGTTGTCCATCGCGATCCGTCGCGCCCAGTGGGCGCTGTCCCCGGCATCGATGGCGTACACGCGGCGCGCGCCCGCGCGGGCGGCGAGGACGGCGAAGACCCCGATCCCGCATCCCGCGTCGAGGACCACGTCGTCGGGGCGCACGGTCTCTCGCAACGCCCGCGCGTAGGCGCCGACGCGCACGGGGTCGGAGAGCATGTCGGCGTGCCCCGCGAGGTCGAACTCGAACATCAGGCCGATTGCTCCCCTGTGAGCCCACGGGCCGCGGCCTCGCGCAGGAACGCCTCGACGGCGACGAGCGCCGCCTCTCGCGACACCTCGAACCGGGCAACGATCCGATCGGCGATCGCGCCCGGATCGCGGACGCCCTCCTGCCACGCCTCGAGGATCGCGGCGGCGGGCTCGTTGAGGCCGTAGAAGCGTCCCCCCTCGAAGTCGAGCCAGATCTCCTGATCCTCGAGCTTGCGTCGGGCGAACCGCTCCGGCATGGCGTCTCTCCCTGCGACCTGCGCGCCGCGGCGCCGCCGACGGCCCGAGCCGCACGGATTCGGCTCCGGGTCGACGTGGATCGTCGTTCTCGGCGAGCGTGGAGGCGACCTCCCTTGCCGCTCGACCGGGAGTCTAGCCCCGGGCCCACCCCCCCCCAAGGGACTCCGGGTCGAGGCGCCGCTTCGCCGGACCCTCTCCTGCCGCCGCGTACAGTGGCCTCGCGATGTGCCCCGCACAACGAACGATCCTCGGGTCGCCCGACGTGGAGACGGTGCGCCGCTTCCTTCATCCGGCCGACCGGCCCTTCGCGCTCTCGTCGGCGCTGCTCGAACCGGGGCTCCTGGGGCGTGCGACCGCCGACCCCGTCCTCGCGCGCGCCATGCCGGTGGTCGCCGCGGCGATCGAGGCCGCCGGTGCGGTCGCCCACCTCCCCCTGGCGGAACGCGCCGAGGCGACGGCGCTCCGGGCGTGGTCGCTGTCGAGAGCGGCGGCGATGCGCCGTGCGCTCCTGCCGCTAGGGGAAGCGTGCGCCCGCGAGCGCATCCCCGCGTTCCTGTGCAAGGGTGCCGCACTCCACGGGCTGCTCTACCCCGATCCCTCCATGCGCCCGGCGTCCGACGTGGACGTGTTCGTGCCCCTCCCGCAGGTCGTTCGATTCGATGCGCTGCTGCGCGTCCTCGGCTACGTGCCCGACGGGGATTCCGCCGCGCGCGTGGAAGCCTTCGTGCGCACCGGCG
>JAYTCP010000368.1:0-3399 GCA_043736435.1 Planctomycetia bacterium
TACTCCTGTACGCGAGGAGGAGGAAGCTGCCCGAGCGCCCCCAGCCGGCGCGCCGTACGTCCGAGGTGTCGCAAGACTTCCGAAACGCGGCACTAGCGGGACGCGTACGCGGACCGGTCCCCCACGATCGTGACGCGGGGCCAGCCCCGCAGCGTCATCCCGTGGAACGGGCAGTTCCGGCTCTTCGACCGCAGGAGCGCGCGGTCCACGGTCCTCGGCAGGGTCACGTCGATCACGGTGAGGCGCGCCGGGGCCCCGGGGCGCAGCGTGGCGGGCTCACGTCGCGCGACGCGGGCCGGGCCCGTCACGAGGGCCTCGACGAGTCGACGGAGCGACAGCCGCCCCGGCTCGACGAGCCGCGTGTAGAGCACGGGGAACGCCGTCTCCAACCCGATGGCTCCGAAGGGTGCGCGCTCGAGCCCCTGCGCCTTCTTCGCCTCGGCGTGCGGAGCGTGGTCCGTCCCGATCGCGTCGAGGGTCCCGTCCTCGAGACCGCGGACGAGGGCGGCCACGTCGGCCTCCTCCCGCAGGGGGGGCTTCATCTTGAAGTCCACGCCCCCGCGCACCGCATCCGCCACCGTGAGCACGAGGTGATGCGGGGTCACCTCGCCCGTCACCGCGAGCCCCGCCGCCTTCGCCGACGCGAGCAGCGCCACGGCGCCGGCGGTCGAGACGTGGCAGAGGTGCAGGCGCGCCCCGAACTCCCGGGCCAGCGCGAGGTCCCGCGCCGTCGCGCGGTCCTCGGCGGAACGCGGGATCCCCGGGATGCCCGCGGCGCGGACCTCCGGCCCGTCGTGGAGCAGCCCCGGCCCGGTGATGCCGAAGTCCTCGCAGTGCTCCATGACGAGCCATCCGCGCGCCCCCGCCGCGCGGAAGGCCGCGCGGGCGACGTCGTCGTCGCCGACCCAGGATCCGTCGTCGGAGAACGCCCCCGCGCCCGCCGCCGCCAACGCCTCGAAGTCGACGGGCACGCGCCCGCGGAGGCCTACGGTGATGGCGGACACCGGCACCACCTCGCACGGACCCGCGGCGGCCGCCGCCGCGAGGACGCGACGCACGAGCTCCGGGGTGTCGATGGTCGGGCTCGTGTTCGGCATGGCGTACACGGTCGAGAAGCCGCCGGCGAGCGCCGAGGCGGTGCCGGTCGCGATGGTCTCGCTCTCCTCGCCGCCCGGCTCGCGCAGGTGGACGTGGAGGTCGGTGAACGAGGGCGTCACGAGGGCCCCGCGCGCGTCGATGGTCTCGGCGTCGGGACGCGCGCCGGAGACCGTGCCCACCTCGACGACCACGCCGTCCCGGATCCGCACGTCCGCGATGCGGTCGATCCCGGCACCCGGGTCGAAGCAGCGTCCTCCGAGGATCACGACCTCGTGCGCCATGGCGTCAGACCCCCAGCGACGCACCCGGGCCCGGGGGAGCGCGGCGGACCGCGAGCGCGACCCCGAGGAGCACGAGCCCCCCGTGGATGCGGTGCGCGAAGCGGAGGTGAGGCGACAGGAGCGCCGCGTCCGCGCCCGTCAGGAACACCGGGCACGTGGGCGTCGGCCGCAGCCCCTCGACCAGGCGCTCGACCGCCCCGGCGGCGCCGAGGACCACGCCGGACCGGATGGCGCTCTCCGTGTCGGTCGCCGGGAGCGGAGTCGCCCCCTGGAGGTCAACCAGGGGCAGCTTCTCCGCCCCCACCGTGAGCGCGCGGGCCGCGAGCGCGAGACCCGCGCCGATCGTGCCGCCGAGCAGCGCGCCGTCGGCCCCGGCCGCGTCCACGGTCAGCGCCGTGCCGGCCGAGATGATCACCGCCGGCCCCATGGCGAGGTTCGCGGCGGCCAGCGCCTGAACGCGGCGATCGACGCCCGCCTGGCTCGGCTGCGAGGCCTTCGCCTTCGGAAGCCCCGGATGGTCGTGGTCGACGACGACCGCGCCCGGGAATCCGACCTTCGCGAGCTCCCACGCGAGGTCCTTGGCCCTGCCCGAGTCCGAGCCGCACACGACGACGAGGGGCTTCGCGTCCCGGACGAGGGGCTTGGCGAACTCGCGCACCGCCGGCCCGTCGCAGCGCGGCAGGCGCACCGGTCCGGCGACGTCGTCGCCTCGCACGACGCCGAGCTTCGCGCCGCTGTTGCCGACGTCGATGACGAGGACCAGGTCGAGGTTCACGATGCGGGCGCCCTCCGGAGTCGGATGCGAGAGAGCATCGGGTACCCGGCGGGGAGTCGCGAGGGAATCCCCCGGAGCGAGGGCGGGACGTCTCGCGGTCGGGAACGAGGCCGCGACCGGGTCGGGAGGCAGCCACGCCACACGGAGGAGGGCGGCGGGCCCGACGCCTACTTCTCGTACTTGACCTTGCCGGCGCCCGACTTCACGCGCGGGTCGCGGGGATCGACGTTGTACACGATGTCGCGCCCGTTCCGTTCGAGGACCACGGACACGTTCGTCGTCGTCTTCGGCAGCTTCTTGACGACTTCGATCGCCTCGGCGCGGTTGTGGACCGGGACGCCGTTGATCGACTTGAGGATGTCCCCCGTGCGGACGTCGAAGGCGGAGGCCACGCTCTCCGGGTCGAGCCCCGTGATGCGCACGCCGTCGGGCTTGCCGTTCCTGTCGCGGTGCTCCTCGGTCTTCACCTGGCCCAGCAGCTTGTCGGTGTCCTGGAGGTTCACCCAGTCGCTCGTGTTCTCGTCGAACTCGATCTTGACGACGCCCTCGGCGGGCCGCGTGAGCAAGGGCCGCACCTCGGCGAACGTCGGCGGCGTGCCCGGGGGGCGCCTCGGCGCCGTGGCGCCGGGCTTGTCCCGCTCGGCGTCGATCCCGGCGGTGATCAGGTCCGACTTCGGGATCGAGCCGAGCGGCAGGACCGCCACCTGGCCCTTGAGGCTCGGTTCCTCCTTCCCGAGGTCCTCGTAGACGTCGTAGACGATCCGGATCTTGCGGGCGTCGCCCGCGTCCACGTACGAGGCCTCCACGAAGCGGAAGCGGCTCTACTTCGGCGGGATCTCGTTCCCTTCCTTGTCCCTCGCGCTCGGCTCGTCCGTCATGTACTCGCCGGCGAAGAACGTCCGCGGCTTCGGGGAGGTCGCGAAGAGCCACTGGAGCAGGGTCCTCTCGCCGGGATCCACCATCAGCATGGTGGGCTTGCCGACGGCCTCGAGGCCCGTGGGTCCCTTCGGCGCCTCGACGACGCGCTCCTTCGGCTGGGGCTTCGGGGGCACGGGGCCGACGTAGGGCCAGACGCCGGGCCCCTTCTCCTTGTCGAGGAGGTCGGGGCGCACGATGTCGTCGAGGTCCTTGGGTCCCACCTGCCAGATGCTGGCAGCGACGGCGCTTCCCGCCTCCTTCAGGTACGTGTCCATCGACTTCTTCACCCACTCGGTGGACTTCGAAGCCGACGCCGCGGCCGGGCGC
>JAYTCP010000369.1:0-3972 GCA_043736435.1 Planctomycetia bacterium
CTCGACCGGCTGAGGTCGGGCGGCCGGCGCCGGCGACGGGAGACCGCTTCGGCCCGACCGGAGGCGCTCCCGTCGGTCGCCACGATCGCGGCCCGGGAGGAGACGAGGCGCCTGCTGCTCGAGGCCGTCCTCGCCCTGGAGGAGCCCTATCGCGCGACGCTGCTGTGGCGCTACCACGCGGGACTCTCGCTCGCCGAGATCGCCGAGCGGCAGGGTGTGCCCGAGGAGACCGTCCACACGCGGCTCCGTCGAGGGCTCGCCCGGCTGCGTGAACGACTCGACCATGAGCATCCGGGCGGCCGCGCAGCCTGGATCGCGGCGCTGGTCCCTTTGGGCGAGGCGACGGAGGGGAGCGCCGCGCCCGTCGGGGGGGCGCGGCTCCCGCGGGGGGCGGGCGTCCCGGCCCTCGCCACGGTGGGTGGGCTCGTCGGAGGACTCGTCGGAGGACTCGTCGTGAAGAAGGTCGTGGTCACGGCAGGGATCGTCGCGCTGCTCGCCGCCGGCGGCGCCGCGCTCGTGCGCGGCGTGGGATTGCGCTCCGGCGACGCGCCCGCGGAGCCGCCTCCGATGGTGGGGGAGGTCGCACCCGTCGAGGGCGGCGCGGCGCCGTCGGCACTCGCGTCCGCGGGGCAGAAGGCAAGGCCCCCCGCGAGCGAGGGTGCGGCGGCGTCGA
This sequence comes from Planctomycetia bacterium, assembly GCA_043736435.1. GTDB lineage: Bacteria > Planctomycetota > PLA2 > PLA2 > JAEUHO01 > JAYTCP01. Next base: position 674 of record JAYTCP010000369.1, read on the forward strand.
TCCCGACCCCGAACCTGGGTCGCCTGCACGTGCGCGTGCTCGGTCCGGACGGCCATGCGATCGAGGGCGCCAGCGTCACGATCGCGCCCGGCGTGGAGACGCTGCCCAGTCGGTCGTACCAGCAGATTCCGGGCACGCAGACGAAGGAGACCGACGGCTCGGGCTGCGAGCTCGAGGTCCCTCCGGGGCGCTACGCGATCCGGGTACGGGCACCGAGCCTGAGACCCCTCGACCTCGAGCCCGCCGAGGTGCTCGCGGATCGAGTCGTCGCTCGCGAGGCGCGCCTCGACGAGGGCATCGTGGTCACCCTGCGTGTCCTCGACCACGAGACGCGAGAGCCCGTCGCGCGTGCGCGCGTTCACGTGGGAGGTCCCCGTGCCTGCGTGGCGGAGGGCGAGACGGATGCGGAAGGGCGCTGCACGCTGCGGGGGTTCGCACCGCCGGCGGCCGATCTCCGGCGCGCGGGGGATCATTGGGGGATTCGCCTCTACCACCGCGTGCTCGCAGAGGGATTCGTCCCGCTCGTCTGGTCCACCGAGTGCCCGACCTCGATCGGCCCGGTCACGTACGAGCTCACGCTGCGGCGGGGCACGACCGTCCGCGTACGCGTCTCGGCCGCGGACGGCACGGCGCCGCCCGGCGTGCAGGTGTCGGCGCCGCCTCTGCAGAACACGGGCAACCCCCTCGGGTCCTGGATGCCGATCGTGAACCCAGGTCGGGATGGCTGGGCCGTGCTTCCCCCGTTCGCGCCGGGGCGGCAGACGATCCGTGTCGATGCCGGTGATGCGACGCTTCGGTACGAGGGCGTCGAGAAGGCCGTGGAGGTCGGCACGACGCCCATCGATCTCGAGGTCGTGCTTCGCCCGATCGCGGACGTCCGGCTCGAGGGGCGCGTGCTCCTGCCCGACGGGAGCCCGGCCCCCGCCCTCGCCGTTCACTTCGTTCCAGGGGGCGGGGAAACCGGGGCGTGGCTCGTTCCCGTGCCCGCCACCGACGGCCGCTTCGTGAAGGAGCAGGTCCGCGTCGGTCCCGGAGCGCTCCACGTCTACGTGCCGGGGTACCTGAGGCAGTCGTTCCCTGTGGAGGTGCCCGCGATTCCCGGCGAGCCTCTCACGCTCACCCTGAAGGACGGCCCGCGCCTCTCGGGGCGCGTCGTCGATCGGGTCGGGAAGCCCGTCGCGGGAGTCTCCGTGGGCGCGTGGAAGACGATCGCCTTCGCGAACGGCTCGCAGACGTCGACGTCGCTCGGCGAGGTGACGACGGGGGACGACGGCCGCTTCGCCTTCGTCGCCGTGGATGGAACCCCCACGAGACTCCTCGCGCAGTCGACCCTCTGGATCCCCACGCGGATGCTCAGCGCGGAGGAGATGGCGTCCCCCGGGCGCGAGGTCACGTTCGTCGTCAAGCCGGCGTCGGAAGGGCAAGGACTGCCCCTGGTCCTCCGCGTCGTGGAGCCACGGGGCCAGGCCCTCGAGGGTCAGGTGAACCTGCAGTGGAAGACCGCGGAGGGCACACGAGGAGCCGCCCCTCCGACGATCCTCCCCGATGGACGGTTGCGCTTCGGGTTCTGGGGGGATCCCGGAACGTACGACATCGACGTGTTCGTGCCGGGCTATCGGGTGGTGCGTCTGCGCGCCGTTCGCGTCGAGGACACGTCGACCCCGGAGACGCACGACGTGCGCCTGGATCTCGGGGGCATCTTGCGACTCCGGGTCCTGACCGCGGAGGGGCAGCCGTGGATCCGACACTCGTTCCAGGTGGGCGACTCGCTCCGGCTCCAGTCGACCGACGACTCGGGTGTGATCGAGCTGACGGGATACGACCCTGGGGTCGTCGCGCAGGTCCGAGTCGTCGACACCGAGGACACCACGGGACGTACGAACGCGATCCTGAGGAACGTCCAGGCGCCGGGTGCGTACGACGCCGTCGTCCAACGGTCCGGCCACGTCACCGCGAAGCTCCCGTGGACGTACGACGAGATCCCGGCAGGCGCCGTCTCGGAGCTCCTCGATGCGGAGGGGCGCGTCGTGGATCGAACGGAGCTGGTGCGGTATCCGGGCGCCGGCAATCGCCGCACGGCGCAGACCTACCACCGCATCGTCGCCGATGGCTCCTACACGATCCGCGTGACCTCGGAGGCGGTACGCCTCACGGCGACGGTCACCGCCCGCGTGGGCTCAGACGTCGAGGCCCAGCTCGATCCCTGAGCGTGGGCGGGAGTGCCGTCCACTCGGGATGCGCGAACCAGCCTGTCCGAGGCGGGTCGCGATCGGTCGTGGAGACGCACCTCCGGCATCTCGCGGTACGCTCGTCCCGTTCGCAACCCGATCGGGGGCGTTCCGATTCCCGGCCATCGCGTGGTGCTCACCCTCTGTGTCGGCTCGTCCGCGCTCGTGTCCGCCCTCGTGGCGTGGGCGCTTTCGTCCCGTGCACCCAGCGGTTCCCCCGTCGCGGATGACCCGCCCCGTCCCCGGGAGGAGCGGCACGCGCTCGAACTTCGGATTCGCGACCTGGAGGCGACGGTCGCGAGCCTGCGGGCTCGACTCGACCGGCCCGGGCTCGCCCCCGCAGCCCCGGTCGAGCGACCCCATGGGAAGGACGACGCGCCCAGGGAGGACGCAGCCTCCCCGGTGGACTCCGGCATGGGGGACCCGGGCACGGCGGGCCCGTCCATCGTTCCGGCGCCCGCCTCGACGGACACCTCCCCGATCGACTATGCGTCGGCGCTGACGTCCGCAGCGCGTGTGCCGACGATCGAGGAGGTGCGGTCGTACTACGTGCGGATGGTCAAGCCGCTCGTCGAGAATCTGGAGCCGAAGCTGACGGAGGTTCAGGTTGAGCAGATCCACGGGTACCTGAAGGACGGGGAGGGCGCGCGCGTGCTGGCCTTCGAGGACGTGGAGGCGAGGTACCTGGCGCGACTGAGCGAGGAGGATCGCAAGCGATTCGCATGGGATCAGAGCGTCGCGTATAACACGGTGTCCAGCCACATCAAGCGGCGAGTCCTGTCCACGGAGCAGGCCCGGTACTTCCCCTACGGACGCCGGTACCACGAGCAGAAATAGCCCGCGAGGGGACCGTTCCGCGACAGCGGCCTGACGGCGGACTCCACCGCGGGCCGGGCCCCGGCGCCCCCGACCTCCACGACCTGGATCGCCAGGCCCCGCGCCGTTCCCCGTCACCGGGCGTCGTCGACGGCCCGGGCGAAGCGTTCGAGGTCGTCGTACCGGCGCACCCACGTCGTGTACATGATCCCGAGGACGCCGGGCGCTCCGTGCGCCGCCTCGAGCCAGCCGCGG
>JAYTCP010000370.1:0-11001 GCA_043736435.1 Planctomycetia bacterium
CCCTGGTGCCGCGCGACGACCTCGGCCGCCTCGTAGCCGGCCTCCGCGTGCCGCACGACACCCATGCCGCAGTCGGTGGTGAGCACCCGGTCGAGCCGGCGCGCGGCCCCGTCGGTGCCGTCGGCGACGACCACCATCCCGGAGTGGATCGAGTTCCCGATGCCCACCCCGCCGCCGTGGTGGAGGGAGACCCAGGTCGCGCCGGCCGCGGTGTTGAGCAGCGCGTTGAGGACGGGCCAGTCGGCGATCGCGTCGCTGCCGTCCTTCATGCCCTCGGTCTCGCGGTAAGGGCTCGCGACGCTGCCCGTGTCGAGGTGGTCGCGGCCGATGACGATCGGGGCCGAGATCTCGCCCTTGCGCACGAGGTCGTTCAGCGCCAGGCCGAACGCGCGGCGGTCGCCGAGCCCGAGCCAGCAGATGCGGGAGGGGAGGCCCTGGTACGCGATCCGCTCGCCCGCCATCTGGATCCACGTCGCCAGGTACGGGTCGCTCCCGAACATCTCGAGCGCGAGGCGGTCGGTGCGGGCGATGTCCTTCGGGTCGCCCGAGAGCGCCACCCAGCGGAAGGGACCCTTCCCCAGGCAGAACAACGGCCGGATGTAGGCCGGGACGAAGCCGACGATCTCGAAGGCGCGCGTGCACCCGGCCTGCTCGGCGCCGCCGCGCAGGTTGTTCCCGTAGTCGAAGGCCACGGCGCCGGCGGCCTTCAGCTCGAGGAGGGCCTCCACGTGCGTCCGCATGCCCTCGAGCGACCGCTCGACGTAGGCCCTCGGGTCGCTCGCTCGCAGTCGCCGGGCCTCGTCGAGGGGGGTGCCCACGGGGACGTAGCCCGTGAGCGGATCGTGGGCCGACGTCTGGTCGGTCACGACGTCGGGGACGATCCCGCGGCGCAGGAGCGCCCGGAGCAGGTCCACCACGTTCGCGCAGGCGCCGATGGAGATCGGGTGGCCGGAGTCGCGGGCCGCGATCGCGGCGTCGATGGCCTCGTCGAGGTCGTCGATGCGGCGGTCGAGGTAGCGCGTGGCGACGCGCTTGTCGATGCGGGACCCGTCGACGTCGGCGCCCAGGAACGTGGCCCCCGTCATCGTCGCCGCCAGCGGTTGGGCGCCGCCCATCCCCCCGAGCCCCCCGGAGACGACCAACCGACCGCCCAGGTCCCCGTTGAAGTGCGACCGCCCGCACGCCGCGAACGTCTCGTACGTGCCCTGGAGGATGCCCTGGGTGCCGATGTAGATCCACGATCCCGCCGTCATCTGGCCGAACATCGTGAGCCCGAGGGCCTCGAGTCGCCGGAACTCGTCCCAGGTCGCCCACTTCGGGACGAGCTGGCTGTTCGAGATCAGGACCCGGGGGGCGTCCTCGTGCGTGCGCCAGACCGCCACGGGCCGCCCCGACTGGACGCAGAGCGTCTCGTCCTCGCGCATGGTGGAGAGGGTGGACAGGATGGCGCGGACGTCGTCCCAGGAGCGCGCCGCGCGGCCGGTGCCGCCGTAGACGACGAGCCGCTCGGGATCCTCCGCCACCTCGGGATCGAGGTTGTTCTGGAGCATCCGGAAGGGGGCCTCGAGGCTCCAGGATCGGCAGGTCAGGGCCGAGCCGCGGGGCGCGCGGACGGGGCCTTGATAGCCGAGCGAGAAGTCCTTGGGCGACGGGGTCGCGGGGGCGAGCATGTCGTGGCATGGTAGCCGAGCGGAACGATGCGAGAATGCGCCGCCCCGCCCGTTCGGACCCCCCCGTCATGCGCGTCCCCCGTCTCCTCCCGTGGTGCCTCGCCGCCCTCGGCGGCTTCGTGCTGGCGGCCCCCGCCGTCCGCGACGCGCGCGCCGACGAGGTGCGCGACGCCGGCACGCGGGTGACCTTCGCCGCCCCCGACGGCTGGTCGATCACGAACGCGACCGCGCGGCGGGGGACGATGGCGCTCTACCTGCGGCGGTCCCCCGACGAGAAGGCGACCTGCGGCCTCGCCGTCGGCCGGATCGCGGGCACCCTCGACGCGATGCTCGACGCGGTCGAGTCGGTGTGGAAGGCGGCGGGTCCCGAGACGTATACGCGCACGGGACGCAGCGACGACGTGGTCGGCGGACTGCCCGCCCTGCGTCAGACGCACCGCATCACGTACCCAGGGCACGCGATGACCGCGACCACGGTGGTCGTCGCCAACGGGAGCGTCCGCGCGGCGCTGTGGTTCGCCCACGAGGAGGGTCTCGAGGCGGCGTACGGCGCGCTCGCGAAGAAGACGCTCGCGTCGCTCGTGGTCCCGGCCGAGGCGACACGTCCCCCGGCCGCACCGGCGTCCCCGCCGACCCCGACGGTCCCGGCGCCCACGCCCCCGCGCAACTCGGCCCCCGCCGCGCAAGGTCCGGGCCTCATGTTCGACCCGCGCTTCCGCGAGGGCAGCCCGAGCGACGTGCTCGTCGCCACGGGCTCCCCGCTCCTCCGGGGCACCCTCGACGCGTTCGTCGACCTCGTCGAGGCGAGCGTGGACGCCGCGCTGCCCGCCGACGAGGAGCAGGCGCTGCGCGACGGCGTCGAGACCGCGTGGTCGAAGATGGCCGCCGACGACCGGCAGTGGTTCGAGCGCTGCGTCGAGCGCAAGGCCCGACTCGCCCGCGCCTCGCAGACCGGCGATGCCACCGCCCGCGGCGACCTGGGCGCGTTCTCCGGCGAGCTCGGCGTCCGCGCCGAGGCGCGGCCGAGCGTAGCCTGGAAGTCCGTCGTGCGCCGGGTCCTCGCGGACCGCGCGACGCCCTTCACCACGTCGGGCACGCCCGTGGTCTCGATCGCCGCGGTCCACGCCTTCGAGGAGCTCGGCGCGTTCCTCCTCTGCGTCGGGCGCAACGACGGCGAGCAGGTCACCGCCGGCCAGGCCCAGGCGGTGCGCTCGCGCCTCCGTTCGTCGATGGACGCCTCGGGCGCCCTCGTCCGCGGGCACTATGCGCGTTTGCCGCGCCTCTGGCTGCTCGTCAAGGCTCGCTGGGACGCGTCCGACGCGGCCGCCAAGATGCGCACGCGTTGGGCCGCCGTGAAGGCCTTCCGCCGCATCGTGGGGCTGACCGAGTTCCGGCCCCTCCCCGACGAGGAGGCCCTCGTCGCGTACGCGCGCGCCGCGCGTGAGGTGTGGGCGCAGGCCTCGCTCTTCGACACGTACACGAACGGCTTCGAGAATCTCGACCTCCTCGTGGGCGCCGCCGTCGAGGGCCTGGGCCTCGAACCCGGCGACCTCGAGCAGGCGTTCGCGACCGACCCTCTCACGCTGCGGTAGCGAAGGCGGGGGAACGGCCGTTGCTCCAGCTTTCGGGGGCGCTGGGGGCTGGCCATCCTCCGCGCGTCCCGTGTCGTGCGCGCGTGCGCCCGGATCCGGGGCTAGGATCCTCGCGACCGGAGCGCCCGCCCCATGTCCGTCCTCCGCACCGCCTGCGATGCACTGAGCGCAGGACGTGGCCCCGGAGCCACGTACGATCGGATCGCCCATGCGGTCCTGACCCACGGAGGACGGGCGGGGGCGGCACCCTTCAAGACGCTCGAGGCGCTGCGGCGCTCCGCTGCCGCGCAGGCGTCGGCGGCGCGACCCGACGAGATCGAAGAGCTCGTCGCGCTCCGGATGCGACTGCGGCATCGGCCCATCGACCTGCCGCCCACCCTCGGCCGCATGCGGTTCCAAACGACGGCGGACGAGATCCGGATCTCCGAGGTCGGCGAGCGCTCCGGGGGCGTGGACCCGACCGTCTGGGCGTTCCCCCATGCGGCGCCTCCGTCCATGGCGTGGGCCACGGCCGTCGACGCCGATGCGCGCTCGCTCGTGACTCAGACGTTGAAGGTGAACCTGCCCGGCGCCCATTGGATCCCGCTCACCGCACTCCTCGCACACGACCGGTTCCCGCGAATGCAGGAGATTCGGGGCGAGCTCGCGAGCACCACCGAGCCGGGGCGTTTGTACGCGTTCGTATCGCACCGCTGGCTGACCCCGCTGGATCCCGACCCCGAGCACCTCCAAGCCTCGCTCCTCGGCTGGCAGCTGTTCGCCCACCTGGCCGAGGCCGTGCGGGTCGCCGCGCGGCGGGGCCTCTCGACCCCGCGCAAGTACAGTCCCGTGTTCAACTGCGCGATCGGGCCGCAGGGGAGCGCGCTCGCGGAGTCGATCCTCGTCAACGTGCTCCGGCCGGGGGTCACCGACGCGTACGTTCGCGAGCTCGTCCCGAGGCTCGAGCCGCTCGAGCCCTTGCTCGAGGGCTACGGCGTCTCCTCGGCACTACAGCGGCGCAGCCTGTCCGCCCTGCGGCAGGCCGTGAACGACCTGCCGGCGATGCGGGCCCTCACCGACCGCGTGATGATCTGGTACGACTTCAGCTGCCTTCCTCAGGAGCCCCGCACCGAGCCCGAGCAGGCCGAGTTCGAGGAGGGCTTGCGGCGGCTCCATCACTTCCAGTGGCTCGGTCGGACCGTGGTGCTCCTGGATCGGGCCGAGAGCTACCTGACCCGCGCGTGGTGCGTGTTCGAGGGCGTCGTCTCGGACTCGCTGTCCGTCGAGGAGATGGACGTGCTGGTCGGGAGCGAGCGTCGCGAGGCGGAGCGGACGAAAGCGGCGGACGCGTTCCGTGGACTCTGCGCCGACCGTCCACATCTCGTCTGGCGCGCGCTCCTCGACGTGGAGGTCTTCGGCCGGCGTACCCGCCTCGAGTGCATGGAGGGGCTCGAGCTGTCGACCCTGCGCCCCCAGGACCGCGAGATCGTGTACGGCCTGCTTCGCGGCCTGCCGGGGCCTCGCAAGGTGCACATCGACGATGGGGAGCTCGTGACGGGGGTCCTCCCCGTCGTCGTGCCGCCCGATGCACGCCGTGGGCTGGTCCTCGCGCGACCCAGGGCCGTCGCCGAGGGGACGTTCCCGCCGGCCTTCGCATCGTTCGACGCCTCGGCGGTCTACGACCTCTCGAAGCGTGCGGGGGACCCGGTGTCGACGGGGAGCTGGCCCGCGTTCCGAGTCCTAGAGCCTCCATCCCGGGTGGGCGGGGCGGACCTTGCGCCGTTCCACGTCCAGGTGATCGCGAGCAGCGAGGGCGAGGCCATCCTCTTCGCGGACTTCGTCGAGCGGCATCGCGCCGAGATCGAGTCCCGGCTCGGCGGCCCCCTCCGCTCGCTCTCCTGGCTCGCCTTCGACGTCGTGCCCGTGGGGCACCTCCCCGTCGGTTCCCTCGAGCTGCGGCTCCTGCCCCCGACGCGCTTCCTGCTGGTGGCCTCCTCGGCCCGGCTCGCAGCCTGCCCCGTGGCGAGCAAGCTCGAGGAGGCGCTCCGTCGATCGGCTCCCGAGGTCGTCACGATGGCGATCGATCGACCCGAGGCGAACCTCGTCCGGCTCCCGCCCGGGAACGCGAGCGCTACCTCCGAGGAGGACGTGTTCCTCCCGATCGGCCATCCCCTCTTCTCGTCCCACCCTGGGGGCGCCTTCCGCGCGGACCTCGTGGATGCGATCGTGAGCGCCACCCGTTCGTTGCCGCCGACCTCTCCCCGTCCATCCGGCGAAGGGAACTGACATGTTCAACTGGTTCAAGAAGGACAGGCAGGCGCCCCAGGCGGCCGGCTCCAAGCCGACCCCCAAGACCATCGAAGAGGTCCGGGAAACCCTCCTCGCTGCGGCCGGACAGGGCCAAGGCTCGACGGTCGAGGCGTTGATCCGGACGCACCTGCCGTTGATCCTCGCGAATCCGGCGGCCTTCCGCGCCGTCCCCGAGTCCGTGGCCAGGGACCCGCAGGCCATGCAACTCCGGGTGCGTGACACCATGGCCGTCGCGGAGATCCTGAAGGGCATGGGCCATCCAGAGGTGCTCGACGCGGTCATGGGGCCGCAGGCCTCGAGTCCGGTTGAGCGGTGGCCCAAGGCCGCCGGCGACGCGCTCCGGCGCGCAGAGTCGGGGGATCGCGCGGGCTCGACCGCCGCACTCGAGACGCTGCTCGAGGAGATGAAGTCGGCGAGCGGGCCCCTCGTGGACGACCTCCGACCGAAGGTGCTGGGCGCGATCGGAGTCAACCACTTCCGGCTCGGGGACGCGGTCAAGGCGCGTCAGTTCACCAGGGAGGCCCTGCGTGAGTGCGAGCGCACCGGTGACGCCGACGGGGTGCGGAACTACCGGGGCAACCTGACCGCCATGGGCGGCGTCGACGACGGCGCCGATCCTGAGCCACCAGCAGGGGAAGCGGAGATCCTCCGCCTCGTGATCCACGCACAGGAGCTCTCCGACCGCGGCGAGCTTCGAAAGAGCGATGCGTTGCTCTCCCCGCTGGTCGCCTCGGCTGCCTCCCCGCCTTCCCGAGCTCTCGCCGCGCAGCAGGGGCGGATCCTCGGGCTCCTCGGCCTCAACGCGTACCGGCGCGGGGACCTCGGGACCGCGCACTCCCGGACCGATGAGGCCCGGCAGGCGTGCGCCCGGCTCGGCGACCCCGAGGGCGTCTCCGTGTACGGCGCCAACCTCGAGGCCATCCGTCGGGCCGTCCCTCCGCCCGGCTCGTGACGAGCGCGCCGCCTTGCGCGAGGTGGGCACGGCCGTACTCGGGAATGGGGGGGGCGCCGGGGGCGCATCGGAGCCCCAAGCTGTCGAAGCGATGCCCGGCCGCCCGTCCCCGGTCACCGCGGCGGCGGGATCGCCGACCCGAACGTCACCGCCACCTCGACGTCCCCCGTCCGGTCGACGATCACCTCGCCCACGAACTCCTCGAAGCGGCGCACGCGCAGACCGTAGCGACCCGGCGCCAGTGCCCACGGCATCTCGTTGCGACCCCGATAGAGGCCGAACGCGAGGTCGCTCGGGCCACCGGGCCAGGTGAGCACCACGTTCGTGTTGGCATCCTCCGAGCGCAGGTCTTCGTTCGTGAGCGCCGTGGGGCGCGCGCGCACGCGGGGGTCGTCGCACACGAGCACGAGCCGCGCGGCGGGGGCGGCCCGGAGCTCGACGTGGGCCTCCGCTCCCGCGCCGATCTCGACGGGCGCTACGTCGAGCGCCACGAACGGGATCCTGCCCGCCGCCGGCGCGCGGAGGACGAGCCGGTACGGGCCGGCCGGGAGCTCTTCGAAGCGGAACGCGCCGCCAGCCGCGCTCGTCGCGCGGGCGCGCACGTGCCCGAGGCCGCGCGTGTCGACCGCTTCCATCGGCACGCCCGACAAGTCGGTCACGCCCGGGGCCACGATGCGGCCCGTGATGCGCGCGGGGGACGTGCGTACGAGGCGAAGGCCCGTCACCTCGCGCCCGGCCCGCGTTTCCACGTCGGCGAGGAGGGGGAGGCTCGAGTCCGCGAGGTAGATCTGGAGCTGCCAGCGCCCCGCGGGGATCCCCTCGAACCGGAACCGGCGGCCGGTGGAGACCGCCGTGAAGTTCCCGTGCTCTGCGGACTGGAGCGCCGCGGAGTACCCCTCGGAGACGGGCCTCCCGTCGTCTCCCAGGATCTCTCCCTCGACCACGGACCCGCTCGCGGGGTCGAAGACGGCCCGCAGCAACACGATCTCGAGAGGCCCGGGCTTCGGGAGCCGCACGACGCGGCGATTGCGGTCCTGCTCCGCGACTCGGACGGAGCGGAGGTCGAAGAACTCGACCGCGACGCGAACGGGGGAGCTGGGCAACCCCTCGATGGAGGCCCGCCCGTCCGCGTCGGTGTGCCGTTCGGCCAGCCTGCGGAGGCCGGAACGGTCGCGTATGGCGCGCTCCACCTCCTCCTCGGATCCGTCCGCGACGACCGCCACCTGCGCGCCGGGAACGGGACGCCCGTCGGGGCCTCGGACCACGAGGTCGAGCACCGCCTCGGGGTCGAGCACCACGTCGATAGGCACCGCGGGGCGTGCGGCAGGGAGAGGGACGCGGCGCGTGGCGAAGCCAGGAGCCTCCACGAGCAAGGTGCGCTCGGAGGTCGGGTCCGGCAGGACGTCGAGCGAGGCGATCCCGTCGATGCCCGCCCGGGCCGCCGGGTACTGAAACGGGAACCGGACGAGCGCGCCGGGGATCGGAGATCCCGCCGAGGTTCGGATCCGGAAGCTCCAGGGCTCGCCCATCCGGGACAGCACGATGCGCACGCTCGCCGTCGTCGCGCCGGCCGGCGCGTCGACCTGGGCGTGGCCGAAGCTCCTGCCGTCGGCGGCCGCTTCGATGGCCAGCAATCGCGGTGCGGGCGGACGCGGGAGGCGGGGCAACACGAACCGCCCGTTCGCGTCCGTGCGGACGCGGAAGCGAGCCTGCAACTCAGGCGGTGCGACCGACACGCGTTCGGTCGCCGACGTCCTCATCCACGCAAACCAGTTGATCCCGGCGTCGGCGCCCGCCACCGGGGCTCCGTGCGCATCCACCACCACCCCGTCCACCGAGATCGCGGGCGACAGCCGCAGCTCGATGGGGTTCGGCGGCGTACCCGGGCCCGAGCGGAGCCCGGCGTCGTCGCCCTTCGTCGCAAAGACGTACCAGCGATCGCCCGGCGCGCCGACGGACGCAAGCCCGTCCGCGCCGGTGTCGACGGGGCCCAGCGGAACGGCGCCCCCTTCGACGACGCGCAGCATCGTCCCTCCGCTGACGCTCCCCGCGTGTCCGCCGGCCCATCCGAAGACGGTCGCGCCGGCGACCGGCTCGCCCGTCGCGGAGACGACCCTCACGGTGAGGGGGAGCGCCGTTCGAAGGGCGATCCGGTGTGGCCTCTCGCGCGTCGTCGCGCCGGCGACGAGCTGCCCATCGAACTGCACGATGACCGGGACCCGGCCCTCGGACGTGACCCGGACGATCCCCGCCGCTTCGAACGCCATCGCGCGGACGCCCGGGTCCTCGACCGACGCGAGGCCCGCTGCGTCGGTTCGCGTGCGCTCGATGGACTGCGATCCCTCGTCGGCGGTGACGAGCACGACCTCAGCGCCTTCGATCGGGAGGTCCGACTCCTCGGCGCGCACGGACAGCCACAGCTTCACCGTTCGCGAGAGCCGGAGCGTGACGTCGCGATCGACTCCCGCGGACACGCCGGCGCTCGTGCTCCGAAAGCCGGGGGCGGACGCCAGGACCCGCCAGGCGACGTCGGGACCCGTGCGTTCGACGACGAAGCGCCCGGTGGCGTCTGTGGTCGCGTCCGGCGCCCGGGTGAGATCCTCGAGCCGGTCGGCCGACCCTGTGTGGACGCGGGCTTCCGCGATCGGCTGACCCTCGACGTCCGCCACGAGTCCGGTGACCCGCATGCGGTGCATCCCGGGCGGCAGCGAGGCCGTGGCCTCCGTTGGGACGGGCAGTGCCGTCTTGCCAGCCGTGGCCAGGGTCGCAGCGCCGTCGGCCGAAGCAAGCGGCGGGGGTGCGTCGGGCGACGGCTCGCCTTCGGTGCGGACGCTCCGCACCCACAGCGCGCCGCTCCCGAGAAGCGCGAGGACGGACACGCCCACGGCCACCTTCGTCTTGATCCCCATGAGCAGCGCTCCCTTTCCGATCCATCCCTCCGTGCCGCGCGACGGGAATGCGATCGGAGCGAGGGCGAACGCCCATCGACGCCCGCCGCCCCCTTCCCGCCGGTCGAACTCGGCTCGCAACGCCTCGAGACCGCGGCGCACCCGCGAACGGCAGGTCTCCACCGGGATGCCCAGGCGGCGCGCGATCACGCGCGGGGGCAGTCCCTCGAAGTAGCGCAATTCGATGGCGGTACGCAGCGCCTCGGGAAGCACGAGGACCGCTTCGAGGACGGCCTTGCGCCGCGCGAGCCTCTCCGTGGACGCCGAATCCGGCGCATGGGACGACGTCGCGGCCGCGCGCTCCCGGGCGAGGCGGCGGGCATCGGTGCGCCTCGTTCGGCGGACCACGTTGCGGAGCACGCCCCGGAGCCACGCGGCCGCGGCAATGCCGGGGCGCGGGCCCCGTTCGAGGGCGATCCGCAGCGTCTCCTGGGCCGCATCCTCGGCGCGGTGCGCATCGAGGAGGATGGCGCGCGCGAGCCGCCGAAGCCCGTCCGTCTCCTTTTCGAGCAGCGTCGAGTCGAGGGGCGGGTGCATGGCCATCACGACACCATGCCCGCCGACTCGGGAATCGGTCAACCCGTCCCGGGATCCGGGGGACGTCGAAAACCGGGGCATGGACTTCCCGCATGGCCCTGCGGATCATCGGCCCCTACGGAGGACGCCCCATGCGTGCGCTGATTCGAGCTCTCGTGATCGTGCTGGCGGCCCAGGCGACGGCGTTCGCCGGGCCGGAGGCGACGCACACGGGCGTCGTGAAGACGAAGCGCTTCACGATCCACTACCGGCCCGGATCCCGTGCGGCCGCCGACGTCGATCGACAGGCCGTCGCGGCGGAGCGGGACCTCGATCGCATCGCCGCGGCGCTCGACACGATCCCGAAGGGGCCCTTCGAGCTGTGGCTCTACGATGACGTCCTCGAGCTCTCGCAGGCGACGGAAACCACGGGCAACGGCGGCTTCTCGTTCGTGAACGCCTCGCACGTCCCCTTCGGCAACGACCAGACGCGGCTCCACGAGCTGGTCCACATCGTCACCTACGAGTGGCCGAAGTCGGGCCCCGAGACGCGGAACCTCTTCCTCGTGGAGGGGATCGCGAACGCCGTCCTCGAGTTCGTCCACGGCGTCCACGTCCACGCGGTGGCGGCCCACTACAAGAAGGGGGGGCGCCTCCCGCCCCTCGCGGAGATGACGGACGCGCCGGACTTCTACGCCTGGACGCAGGCGCACCCCGGCTTGAACGTCTACGACGTCGCCGCGTCGTGGATGCGGTTCCTGATCGATGCCCACGGGACGGCGAAGGTGAAGCGCTACTACACGGGGACGCCCGCGAAGACCGCACTCGGCTCCGACGTCGCGGCGCTCGAGAAGGCGTGGCATGCCGCGCTCGACAAGCACCCGCTCCGCCCGGAGGTGGAGACGCTCCTGTCCCAGCGCGACGGCGCGGATGTCAGGTTCAAGCCGTTCGCCGAGGGCGTTCCGTCCGCACTCCTCGGCAAGCCCAAGGACTGGACGTCGCTCTTGGGGAAGGACCTGAAGCCCGATCGGCCC
>JAYTCP010000371.1:0-2796 GCA_043736435.1 Planctomycetia bacterium
GCCGGCCTCCGCCTCCGCGTGGCGCCGCTCCCGATCGTTCGAGCCGTCCAGCCACGCGCGAAGCGCCGTCCCCATCCCGTGCGCCGTCGCGTAGCGGCCCGCGGGATCCTTCGCCATCGCCGTGCGGCAGATCTCCACCAGCGCCGGCGGCACCGCCCGCCGCGGATTGCGCGTCTCCACGGGCAGGGGCACCGCCTCGAGCACCCGGTGCAGGAGGTCGAAGCCCCGCCCGTCGTACGCCGGCTGGAGCGAGAGCACTTCGTAGAGCACGCACCCGAGCGCATCCACGTCGGTCCGGCGACCCACGCCCCCCCGCACCTGCTCGGGCGCCATGTAGGGCAGCGTGCCCTTGAATGTGCCCGGCCCCCTGCAACGGCCACGGGCCGCGCGCCCCCCGCAGGGAGCGTCGCGGCCCGTGAGCGCATCGCGGTCGATGGCGCGGAGGGCCGCCCTCCGGGGTCCTGCGGGGCAGCGCCCGGCCGCGCGCCCCTTCGATCCGACGGGGAGAGGGATCAGCGCTTGCTGAACTGGAAGCGGGCGCGGGCGCCGCGCTGGCCGTACTTCTTGCGCTCCTTGCGGCGCGAGTCGCGGGTCAGGTAGCCCGCCTCGCGGAGCTTCGGGCCGTTCGCCTCGTCCTGCGTCATGAGCGCGCGCGCGAGGCCGTGGCGGACCGCGTCGGCCTGGCCCTGGGGGCCGCCCCCGTGCACCGTCACCATCACGTCGAACTTCTCCCGCGCCTCGAGGGCGACGAGGGGCTGCTCGACGGAGACGCGCTGGTCCTTCGTGACGAAGTAGCGGTCGTAGGGCTTGCCGTTGATGAGGATCTTGCCCTTGCCCGCGACGATGCGCACCCGCGCGACGGCGGTCTTGCGGCGGCCCGTGCCCCGGATCGTGTTCGTGTCGGCCATGTCGTCCTGTGGTCCTTCGAGGTCGTTCGTGGAGTCTTGGGTTCGGGGAGCGCCCGCCTACGCGCCGCGCTGCTTGGAACGGGCTGCGGCGCGCACGGCCGCGCGGGCGGCCTTGGCGGTGTGGAGCACCAGGGGCGTCGGGTTCTGGGCGTGGTGCGTGTGCGTCGGGCCCGCGAAGGTCTTGAGCTTCGAGAGCATGTGCCGGCCGAGGTCGGTCTTCGGCATCATGCGGCGGACGGCCTCCTTGACGATCGCGGTGGGCTTCCGGGCGAGCATGCGCGGGTAGTACTCGGTGACGAGGCCGCCGTGGTTGCCGGTGTAGTGGCGGTAGTGCTTCTCCTCCGCCTTGCGCCCGGTGACCTGCACCTTCGCGGCATTCACGACGACGACGAAGTCGCCCGTGTCGGCGTGGGCCGTCCAGGTGGGCTTGTGCTTGCCCTGGAGGAGCTGCGCGATCCGGGCCGCCATGCGGCCGAGGACCTCCTCGGAGGCGTCCACCACGTGCCACTGGGCCACTTCGCGCTTCGTCTTGGCGAACGTCGTGCTCATGTCGTCCTGTGTTTCGTCCTACGGTTCCCGGCGCAGGGATGCGGTCGTGCCCGGGGGTTGCTGGTGCCGAGGCGCCCACGGGGACCCGCCCGTTCACGCGGCTCCCGCGGGGGGACGCGTGGCGACGGGGGGATTCTCGGGGGAAGACCCGGGCGAAGGGGGGAAGGTAGCCCGGGCGGGCGCCCGGTCAAGGCTGGTCACGGTCGCCCCGGGAGGACGACGAGGCACCGGGCGTCCCTGCCGACGCGGATTCCGTCCGGGCGCGGCCCCCGGTAGGGTGCTCGGCCGACCAAGAGACGGAACGCCCCCGGCGTCGCATTCCCCCGGTCGATCCAGGGCTGCGCCCACGGAGGCAGGTCCCCGGTCGCGGTCAGCCCCTCCGCCGTCCCCTCCGCCTCGCCTTCCTCCACCACCACGCCCCTGCCCCCGGGAGGAAGCGCGAGACGCAGACGTCCGTCGACGATGCGGGACTCGAACCCCAGCGCGCGAAGGCCCCCCTCGGCCGAGACGGCCCCGGCGAGGACGAGGCCAGCGGGACCGGCCGAGACGACGAGCCCCTCGACGCGTCGGCCCCCGGCGCCCCCGAGATCCACGCGGAAGGGCTCCCCCGCGGCCGGAGGCGCCCGATCGGCGACTCCGAGCGCGACCCCGGCCGCGAGCATGCCGACGAACGCGAGCCGGGTGACGTAGCCGCGGCCGCCGACCGCGGACAGGAGGATCACGGCCGCGACGAACGGAAGCAGGAGCGCCAGGGCGCCCCGTCGGGTGGGCGGATCGTCCGTGGGCCGCGAGAACGCCAGCAGCCCGCGCGGGGGAACGAGCGCGCGGTCGAAAACCGTGCGGAGCCGCGGCTCCGCGAGCCGGGCGGCGGCGAGGGCCTCGAGCCCTGCCGGGTCGTCGGCGAGGGCCACGTGCCCCAGGCCCGCGACGTGCGCGCCCGCGGCCCCCCCCGCATCGGGCACGGTCCCCCCACCGAGCCGGCGGCGCAACGCCGCGGGGAACGGGACGGGCGGCACCGGTCCGACGAGCAGCCCTCCGCGCCGGACGAAGCGCGCGAGGACGTCCGCCTCGCGCGCATCGAGGTCGACGCCCGCCGGGACCTCGACGACGTCGACCGCGTCGAGGTCGAGGGGACTCGTCGGCACGTCGCGGCCGGAGAGGAGCGCGAACGGACCGATGCGTTCGAGGGGCGGGCGGGGCCCGAGGACGCGGAGCACGAGCCCGCCGCGCGGGAGGGCGCCCGGCGTGCCCTCGGGCACGGGCAGGAACGGCGCATCGATGCCGGTCGATTCGTTGCCGCGGGCGCCGGCGCCCGCGGCGAGGGGCCCCCGCGCGAGCG
>JAYTCP010000372.1:0-6397 GCA_043736435.1 Planctomycetia bacterium
AAGGTGTCGCCCGACGGCAAGTCGATCCTCTTCAGCTCCAAGCGGACCGGCAACTACGACGTCTTCGTGATGCCCGTCGAGGGGGGCGAGCCGAAGCAGGTGACGTGGCACAGCGGCGCCGACATCGGCACCGACTGGTCCCCGGACGGGAAGCGCATCCTGTTCCTCTCGGGCCGAGACACGCAGCCCTACGGGATGGACGTGTTCGAGGTCGCCGTCGACGGGGGCACCCCGAGGCGCATCACCCGGGACGGGGGCCGCGACGGGTCGTACTCGCCGGACGGCAAGCTCGTCGTCTACTCGCGCGGCTTCCAGGCGATCCACCAGGACGACTACAAGGGCTCGGCCGACTACGACCTCTTCGTCGTGGACCTCGAGGGCGGCGTCCCGCGCCAGCTCACCAAGACCGAGGTGAACGAGCTCAACCCGGCCTTCGGCGCCGACGGCAGGACCGTCTGGTGCCTGGCGGAGACGAAGGGCGTCTACAACGTCCACTCGCTGCCCGTGGAGGGCGGCACGCCGAAGGCCTTCACCGCCTGGACCGACGAGAGCGCCCGCCGCGCCACCATGGCGTGGGACCGGACCACGTACGCCTTCGAGAAGGACGGGCGCCTGTACACCCTCGACCTCTCGAAGGACGGCGGCAAGCCCGTCGAGATCAAGGTGTCGGTCGAGAGCGACGTGCGCAACAGCGGCTTCGACGTGCGCACGATCACCGGCGGCGGCGAGCACGTCTGCGTCAGCCCCGACGGCGAACGGATCGCCGTCGCCCTGCGAGGCGACCTGTGGGTGCTGCCCGCGGCGGGCGGCGACGCGACCCGCGTCACCAGCGGGCCCGCGACCGACGACTGGCCGCGCTTCAGCCCCGACGGCAAGCGCCTCCTCTACTTCTCCGACGCCAAAGGCAACGAAGACGTGTACGTGCTCGACCTGGCGACGAAGGAGAGCAAGCCCCTGACGACGAACGCCGCGGACGACGCCTTCGGGGCCTGGGCGCCCGACGGCAAGCGGATCGTCTACACCTCGAGCCGGTCGGGCAACAAGGACCTCTGGCTGCTCGACCTCGAGAGCGGCGAGGAGCGCCAGCTGACGAAGGACCCGCGCGACGACGACGACCCGGTCTTCTCCGCCGACGGGCAGTGGATCGCGTTCGACTCGGGCCGGGGCGGCACCCAGGCCATCTGGGTCGTGCCCGCGGGCGGGAGCGACGCCCAGGCGCGCCGCGTCACCTCCGGCGCCGGCTTCTTCCAGGTGCCCTCGTTCTCCCCGGACGGGACCATGATCGCGTACGAGGAGGTCGACCAGGCGAGCGGATCGTCCGGCGGCATCTGGGTGACGAAGTCCTCGGGCGGGCCGTCCGTGCAGGTCAGCCGCGACGGCCAGGGCGCCTGCTTCAGCCCGCGCGGCGACTGGCTCTACTTCCAGGCCGAACGCGACGGGACGAAGGACGTCTACCGCGTGCGCGCCCCGCAGACCATCGAGGTGGGCGAGCGGGTGCCCTTCCTCGGCCGCGTCCAGGTCGACCGGCGCCGGGAGTTCGCCGACCTGTTCGACGAGGCCTGGGGCAAGCTGAAGGACGGGTTCTACGACCCGAACATGCACGGCGTCGACTGGAACGCGCTCAAGACCAAGTACCGCCCCCTCGCGATCGACGCGGAGATCAAGGACGAGTTCTACAACGTCGTGAGCCAGATGCTCGGCGAGCTGAAGGCCAGCCACCTCGGGATCCTCCCCGGCGGGGACGACGAGGCGGAGCCCGAGGGCGCCGCGCCGACGGGGTACCTCGGCCTCGAGCTCGCGGGCGTCGCCGCGGAGGGCGGGGGGCGCAAGGTCACGTTCGTCCAGCCCCGGGGCCCGGCCGACGAGGCCGGCCTGCGGGTGGGCGACGTCGTGAAGGCCGTCGCGGGCACGCAGCTCCGGGGCGACACCGACCTCGACCGCGTCCTCTCGGGGACGGCCGGCAAGGAGGTCCCGGTCGCGTACGGGAAGGGCGACGGCTCGGGCGACAAGACGACGCCGGTGAAGGCCATCGGCGGCGGGCAGCTCTCCCAGCTGAAGTACCAGATCTGGACCGACAAGTGCCGCAAGACCGTGGGCGAGGCGACGAAGGGCGAGGTGGCCTACCTCCACCTGAGCCAGATGGACCAGCCGAACCTGCAGCGCTTCAACGCGGCCCTCACCGAGTTCAACGGCAACCGCCGCATCAAGGCGCTCGTCCTCGACGTGCGCAACAACGGCGGCGGCAACATCCACCAGCAGCTGCTCGACGCGCTCTCGAACAAGCCTTTCATCTCCTTCCAGCCGCGCGGGGTGCCCCGCCAGGTGCAGCCCTCCCTGCGGTGGGGCAAGCCCGTCGTCGTCCTGATCAACGAGCGCTCCTTCAGCGACGCCGAGGTGTTCCCGTACGGCTTCAAGCAGCTCGGGCTCGGCAAGGTCGTGGGGGTGCCGACGGCGGGCGGCGTGATCGGCACGAACGACGTCACCCTCTCCGACGGCAGCAAGTTCCGCATCCCGCGGGTGGGGTGGTACGGCCTCAACAACGAGAACCTCGAGCACCTGGGCGTCAAGCCCGACGTGCTCGTCGAGGAGACGCCGGAGGATCGGCTCGCGGGCCGCGATCCGCAGCTCGCGAAGGCGATCGAGGTGATCCTCGCCGAGGTGCACCCGCCCAAGCCGACCGACGCCGCCAAGGGCGAGAAGCCCGCGGAGCCCAAGAAGCCGGACGGGGCCAAGCCCGAGGAGGCGCCCAAGCCGACGGTCCCGACGCCGGACCTGCCGAAGCCGACGCCCCCGAAGGCGCCCGAGACGGCGACGCCCCCCGAGTCACCGAAGACCGAGTCACCGAAGACCGAGACACCGAAGACCGAGGCCCCGAAACCCGTCGAGGATCCGAAGGGGCCCGCGGCTCCCGACGCGCCCAAGCCGGTCGAGGCGCCGAAGGTCGAGGCCCCGAAGGCCACGGAGGCGGTCCCCGCCTCGGCGGTGGCGGTACCGGCCGAGATCGACAACCCGCTCCACGACGCGAAGCTCGGCGAGTGGGTCAAGGTGCGGATCACGACGCGGGCCGGCGCGGAGCAGACCCTGCTCGTCACCGTGGTGGAGGTGACCGACGGCGAGGTGGAGGTCGAGACCACGGACGCGAGCGGGACGGAGGGAGCGCCCTCCCGGCGTCGGCGCGAGGTGCGGGCGAAGGAGTTGTCCTTCGGCGCGCTCGAGCGCCAGGGCGACGATCGCAGGGAGACGCTGTCGATCGGGGGCAAGGAGCTCGACTGCCGCGTCGTGACGCTCAAGAACCGCCGCGGCGGCCTCGAGGCGCGCTGGTACAGCAACCAGGTGCCCGGCTCGGGGCTCGTCCGACGCACGGTGGACGGCCGCGTGGTGTCCGAGGTCGTCGAGTGGGGGGCGCAGGCCCGCAAGTAGCGGCGCGGGGGCCGTTCCCCGCGGAGCCCCTCGGAGGACGGTGGGGCTGCACGCGCGCTAGCGGGCCCGGGCGCCGCGCGCGCGACGTGCCGGGCCCGCCAAGGCGGCCTGCGTGGGCCTATTTGCGGTTCTTCTTCTCGTCCTCGATCTCCTTGCGGATCTTGAGGGCGACGGCCTCGGGCACCGGCGCGTACGAGTCGTGCTCCATCGTGTAGTTGCCGCGGCCCTGCGTCATGCCGCGCAGGAGCGTCGAGTACTGGAACATCTCGGCGAGCGGCACCTTCGCGAGCACCTGCTTCGTGTCGCCCGAGCCGGCCTCGGTCGACTCGAGGATCCCGCGGCGGGCGGAGAGCGAGCCGAGCACGTCCCCGAGGTTCGTGTCCGGCGTGATCACATTGACCTTCATGATGGGCTCGAGGAGCGTCACGCCGGCCGTCTCGGTCGCGACGCGGACCGCGAGACGCGCGGCCTCCATGAACGCCATCTCCGACGAGTCGACGTCGTGGCTCTTGCCGTCGTAGAGCTCCGCGCGGATGTTCATGAACGGGAAGCCCAGCGGGTAGCCCTCCTCGAGCGCGCGCTCGAGGCCCTCGCCCACGGGCTTGATGTACTCGCGCGGGACCGATCCGCCGACGATCCCGTCGACGAACTCGAACTCCTGCGTGTCCTTCACCGAGAAGCGCACCCGCACGACGCCGAACTGGCCGCGCCCGCCCGACTGCTTGATGTGCTTGCCCTCGACGTCGCACGCCCGCTTGAGCGTCTGCCGGTAGGCGACCTTCGGCTTGCCGACCTCGCTCTGGATGCCGTACTCGTTGACGAGGCGGCTCTTGATGATGTCGAGGTGGAGCTCGCCCATGCCCGCGATGATCGTCTCGCTGGTCTCGGGGTCGGTGAAGCGCTTGAAGGTGGGGTCCTCCTTCGCGAGCTTGCCGAGCGCGTCGGAGAGCTTGTCGCGGTCGCCGCGGGAGGCCGGCCGGATCGACATGGAGATCACGGTGGGCGGGAACTGCATCGACTCGAGGACGATCGGCGACTCCTTCGAGCACAGCGTGTCGCCCGTGGAGGTGACCTTGAGGCCGACGACCGCCCCGATCTGGCCCGCCTCGAGCTTCTCGACCGGCTCGCGGCTGTTCGCGTGCATCAGGACGATGCGGGAGACGCGCTCGCGGTCGTTGCGCGTGGGGTTCCACACGAGGTCGCCCGTCGCGAGGGTGCCCGAGTACACGCGCACGAAGGTGAGGTCGCCGTTCTTGTCGGAGATCATCTTGAACGCCAGGGCGGCGAGATCGGCCTTCGCGTCGACGTTGCGGGTGATCTCCTCCTTCGTGACCGGGTGCCAGCCCTTGATCGACTTGATGTCGAGGGGGCACGGCAGGTAGTAGCAGACGCCGTCGAGCACGCGCTGGACGCCCTTGTTGCGCAGCGCCGAGCCCACGAACACCGGGTTGACCCGGCCCGCCACGACGCCCTTGCGCAGGGCGACGCGGATCTCGTCGTGGCCGGGGATCTCGCCGGCCAGGTAGCGCTCCATGAGGGCGTCGTCCTGCTCGGCCGCCGCGTCGAGGAGCTCGTGCCGCCACGCGGCGCACGTCTCGGCGAGCTCGGGCGGGACCTCCTTGACCGTCCACCGCTGACCCTCCGAGTCGGGGTCGTAGTAGATCGCGGTCTGCTCGATCAGGTCGACGATGCCGACGAACTCGTTGCCCTGCCCGATCGGGTACTGGACCGGGATCGCGTTGGCGCCCAGGCGCTTGCGGATGCCGTTGACGCACATGTCGAAGTCGGCGCCCGGCTTGTCCATCTTGTTCAGGAAGCAGATGCGCGGGACCTTGTAGCGGTTCGCCTGGCGCCACACGGTCTCGGACTGGGGCTCGACCCCTTCCTTGGCGTCGAAGACGCAGACCGCGCCGTCGAGCACGCGGAGGCTGCGCTCGACCTCGGCCGTGAAGTCGACGTGCCCGGGGGTGTCGATGATGTTGAGCTTGCACCCGCGCCACTTCGTCTGGGTGGCGGCCGAGGTGATCGTGATGCCCCGCTCCCGCTCCTCCTTCATGTAGTCCATCGTGGTCTCGCCCTCGTGGACCTCGCCCATCTCGTGGATGCGGCCGGAGTAGAACAGGATCCGCTCGGTGGCCGTGGTCTTGCCCGCGTCGATGTGGGCCATGACGCCGAAGTTGCGGACGTCGACGAGCGACGGGCGCTTCCCGGTCTCCGAGGTCCAGGGGATCTCGATGGGGGTCTGGTCCTCGGGGGCGAAGCCGGCGGTATCGGGCATCGGAGCGGTTCCTCGGCGAATGCGGCGCGAACAGAGGGCAAAAGCGCGCGAGCGTAGGGCCTCCCGGCGCCCCGTCAACGTTGTGTCGGGTTCCGCAGCGGGCGTCCGAGGGGGTGTCCCCCCTCCGGCGCACACTTCGAGCCTGAGCAACGATTGCTCAGGCTCTGCGTCTCCTTGCCGGTGGGGGAGGCGGACCCTCCCCCACGCCGACCGCGACACGCGGCCTCCCCCTCCTCGGCGCCTGATGGGCGCCGGAAGAGGGCGCGGGGCGATTCTTGCTCACACTCTCCGCGGAGGAGGCACGCCCCGCCCCATGTGGCACGATCCCGACGACCGGCTGCGCAAGGCCGTCGAGCGCTTCGAGGAGGACGACGTCGAGTCGGCCTGGAGGATGCTCCGTTCCCTCGAGCGGAAGGGCGTCGAGAGCCCCCGGATCGACCTCTACCTCGGGCACTGCCACCTGGAGTCGAACCGCCCGGCGGCGGCGATCCGCCGCTACCGGCGCGCGGCGGCGAGGGCGCCCCGCCGTCCCGAGCCGTGGATCGGGCTCGGCCTCGCCTTCGGGCGTCTCGGCCGCCTGCGGCGCGCCCGGAGCGCCTTCCGACGTGCGGCGCGGCTCGCCCCGGACCTCGAGGAGGCCCATTGCCAGCTCGTCCACTGCCACGTGCTCCTCGGCGAGATGGACGACGCGCTGCGCGT
>JAYTCP010000373.1:0-5107 GCA_043736435.1 Planctomycetia bacterium
CACCGGGGGGGTCTGTCCCCGGCCGCGTACGACTCGGGCGCATAGCTCAGCTGGTTAGAGCGCGTGCTTCACACGCACGAGGTCGGGGGTTCGAGTCCCACTGCGCCCACCACCCCCGGGGCCCCGGGGCCCCCCGGCGCCCAGGCTCTTGGACGGCGCTGGCCAGGCCAGGACGTGCCGGCCGCGGGGCGCGCGGAGCGATCCCCCTCGCGCCGGACCCCGGCGGCCTCAGGGCCGCCTACTGCGGAGTGCCCGACGTGGGGTCGGTCGTGCCACCCGGCGCGAAGAAGGGACGGCCCTCCGGGGCGGGAGGGCGCGTCCAAGTCCCGCACCTCCCTGCGTCCGAATCCGATCGAGCGGGTACTCCGATCCGGAGATCGATCTCATGGACCCGCGCTTCGGCCTCCCTCCGGAACCCATCCCCTCACCGCCGGAAGGCACGCCCACGGACTCGGTCGAGGTGCGCATCGAAGCCACCCAGGCGGTCGTCGGGCGCCTCGTTCGTCGCCTCGTTCGCGATCCTGCCCGTGCCGATGACATGGCGCAGCAGGCGATGCTGGCCGCGCTCGCGCGCCCGGCGCAGGCCGTCCGATCGCCGATCGCGTGGCTCTCCGGGATCACGCGCAATTTAGCGCGGAAGGACCGCCGCGGTGACGCCCGGCGCGCTCGTCACGAGCGGATCGCCGCGCGTCCCGAATCGGTCCCGTCGACCGGGGATCTCGTGGTGCGTCTGGAGGAGCGCCGGGCGTTGCTCGCCGCGGTGCGATCGCTCGAGGAGCCCTACCGCGAGGCGATCCTCCTGCGGTACTTCGAGGGCATGGCACCGCGGGACATCGCGAGAACTCGGGGCACGCCGATCGACACCGTGCGGTCGCACCTGCGGCGAGGCCTCGCGAAGCTGCGCGAACGCCTCGACGCGAACCACGCCGGCGACCGCCGCGCGTGGTGCGTGGCTCTGATTCCGTTCGCGCGCGAGCCGGGAGCCATGGCCGGGCCCTCGACGACGCTCGTTGCGAGCCTTGCCGCGGGGCTCCTGATCACCGTCGGCGGAGTGACCTGGGTGGCGAGCCGGGACCGCGACCCGGCCTCCTCGGGCGTTTCGACCGAAGTCGCGTCGGACGCGCTTGGCTCGGGTACCTTTCCCGTCGACGGGAGCAGGCCCACGCTGGCCGCGGCGCCGCGCGCGACCGAGCAAGCCCCGTCACCGTCCGGCCGGGCATGGATCGCGGGGCGTGTCACGGCGGAGGGACGCGCGGCACTAGGCGTCCGTGTCACGGCGTCCTCGACGGACGTCCCGCGCACGACGAGGGACCGCCTGGAGGGCTATCTCGTCGCGCGCACGCAGGGGGAGGTGCTCGCGACGGCCGTGACGGACGCAGCCGGGACGTTTCGTCTCGAGGGCCTCGCGCCCCGACTCCGGGTCCGCGTGGACGCGCTCCCGGCCGGGGCCCTGGTGGGCGAGTCGCGCGTCGTGGCGCCGATCGACTTGACCGCGGCGGGCCTCCTCCTCGCCGTCCACGCGACCGCCCGCCTCTCCGGGCGCGTCGAGCCGCTGACGCCCTCCGACACCGGGGTCCACCTCACGTTCCGGTCGACGGCGGAGGACAGCGCGAGCCGGGGCACCTCGACGTGGACGCGCGCGGCCGTCGAGACGACGGTGCGGGCGGAGGCGGACGGACGCTTCTCCGTGTCGTTGCCCGAGGGGACCTACGCCACGTCCGTCTTCATCTCGGGGCGAGTCCGGTGGAACGTGGGAGCCGTCGGCGCCCCGTGGTCGGGCGAGAAGGTGTTCGTCGTGGGATCGACGACGGGGGCCGTGCTCCGTGGGACGGTCAGCGACACCGCCGGACGACCCGTGGCGGGCGCCCGCCTCGGTGTCGCCGTGTCGGGGGCGGGCGCGGGCTCAGGCGTGTACTCCGCCACCTCCGAAGCCGACGGAACGTACCGGATCGTCGGACTCCCGGACGGGAAGGTGGGGAGGGTGAGCGCATGGGCAGCGGGGTTCGGGCCGCTCCCCATTCGAAGCTCGGACGTTCCCCTGGTCTCCGGGGAGACCGCGACGCTCGACCTGCGACTGCCGAAAGAAGTCGTCGTGTCCGGACGCGTGCTCGCGGCGGACGGAGCGCCCGTCGTCGGCATCGACGTCGCGGCCTTCGACCAAGGCGGGCAGGGGCGCGTCGACCTGGCGTCCGACGCGGAGGGGCGCTTCCGGGTCGGTGGGCTGCCCGCCGACGGGATCAATCTGGCGGCGCAGGGCCCCCGAGGCGCGGCCGCCGCGCTGCTCGAAGGAATCACCGAGGGCGCGCAGGTGGAGCGTGACCTCGTGTTGCAGCCGGGACGGGACGTGAAGGGACGCGTCATCGATGCAGAGAGCCGCCCGGTCCCGGGCGCTCTCGTGTCGGCGAAGAGCACCGAGGTCGGCACGCGCCTGGGCGTCGGCCTCGACATGGCGGGCTTCGTCACGACGACGGAGACCGACGGGACGTTCCTGCTCGCGGGAGTCTTGCCCGCGGACGACTGGGTGTTCGAGGCGCGAGCGCAGGGCGCCTCCACGCTCGCCGCGGACGCCGTACGAACCCGCGTGACGCTGACGGAGGAGCCCACGCCGCTCGTGCTCCGCCTCGCCCGGCTCGGTGCGATCGGGGGTCGGGTGACCGATCCCGACGGGCACGGCATCGCAAACGCGTTCCTGCTGCTGCGTGAGAAGGGCGGGAACCGCCCTCGGTACGAGCTCACGGGAGCCGACGGCCGCTACGCCTTCGACGGGGTGCCGTCGGGGGATGCGACCGTCGAGGTGACGAACCTGACGCGCGAACGTCCCGCCGCAATCGCGACGACCACGGTGGTCGGGGGCGTGCGCAATGAGGCCGTGGACCTCCGCGTCGAACGTACGTTCCTGGCGAGCGGCACCATCCTCTCCGCCGACGGTACGCCGGTCATGGGGCGCCAGGTGGTCCTCGAGCTCATGGACGCCCCCGCCGGCGCGTCGGCGAGCGCGTACGCCTCGACCAACGACCGCGGCGAGTTCCAGGCCACCGGCCTCGTGCCAGGCACCTATCGCCTGCGGGTCGGGGATCAGGAAGTCACGCCGCCCCTCGAGGCAGGTACGCGCGGCGTCCAGCTCGCCGCGGCGGGGCCGAAGTGGGTCGAAGGGGACGTCACCGACCCCGAGGGGCGGCCGGTAGGCGGGTTCCGCCTCCGCACGTCGACCCGACACGCCGACTCGACGATCGGGAGTGCGACCGACGTGGTCGGAGGACACTTCCGCATTCCCGCACCGGCCGTGCAGACCACCGGCTCCTGGTGGATGTCGATCACCGCCGTTCGTGGCGAGGGCGGCACCCCCCTCGACGTCTTGCCTGTCGTGGTCGATTCCGTGCCCGCGGCCTCCGTTCGCATCCGCCTGGCCACGGCCCACGCGATCGCAGGGCGCGTGCTCGGCGAAGACGGCAGCCCCGTGGCGGGCGCGATCCTCGATGCGGTCCCCGAGGGTGCCGTCTCTCCCGCCCTCCATCGGGCCGCGCTCGCGACGTGGATGGCCACGTCCGGCCCGGATGGCGCCTTCCGCGTCACGGGCCTGCCGGCGGGACGTGCTCTGCTCCGAGTGGGCGGCCGAGGGCCCTACCTCCGGACGCCGGCGCCGGTACCCGTCGAGGCAGGTGCGTCCGACATCGAGATCCGCCTCGCGCGTGGTCGCGAGATCCGCGGCACGGTCCGAGGCCCGGACGGGGAGCCGGCCGTCGGCTTTGAGGTGACCCTGCTGACAGAGGGAGCGGAACCCGTCCCCGGGCGGCGCGCGGAGGTAGCCGCGGACGGGTCCTTTCGGATCGAGGGCGTGCCTCCCGTGACGCGCGTGGGACTCTGGATAGGGCAAGGCCCCATCGCGAAGACCGTCAGTGCGTCCATGCCGATGGCCGTTCACGACGTGGAAGTCGGGGGCGAGCCCGTCGCGATTCGCCTGCGCCGCGGCGTCTTCGTCGAGGGCATCGCGGTCGGGCCCGACGGCGAGGTGGTGTCCCATGGAGAGGTCGTTGCGGACCTTCGCGGCCGCGACGACGTCGGGGAGCGCTTCTTCGTCGGCGGACATCTCGACGAGCAAGGGCGCTTCCGCATCGGTCCGATGGACCCAGGGCCCGCGCTGCTCATCTACGAAGTGCTCTTCCCGCGCCCCATGGCTCGGTGGGCGACACGTCCGCCATTGCCCGTCGTGGCGCCGGCGCGCGACGTGCGCATCACGGTGGCTCGCGCGGTGACACTCCGAGGCCGCGTGCGGGAGACGGCGGGCGCCGCGGGCTCGGCATGGTGGAACCCTCGCGCCGGCAACCTGTCCCGCTTGGGGACCGCGATCGGCCCCGACGGGTCGTTCGCCGTCTCGGCACCGGTCGGGACGCCGGGTCTGCTGTACGTGGCGATACCGGAGGACGACCGATATGCGCTCCGCGAGGGCCTCGTCGCAGGGGCCGACCCCGTAGACCTGGCGCTCGAGCCAGGACGGCGCATCGAGGGCCGCGTGACCGACTTCACCGGTGGGCGCGCCGAGCTGAGCGTCGTCGCTCGCCGCGGCGATCTGGTCTGCTACGGACGCACGAACCCGGACGGCACGTTCCACATCCCGTCCGTCCCGCCCGGCCTATACCGGGTCGAGATCGAGTTCGGTCCGCTCACGGGAGGCGTGGACGGAGTCTCCGCGGGCGCCACGGGGATCGTGATCGGCGCGACGCGCCGCTGAGGCACCCGAGCGCTCCGCGGCCTCACCATGGCCTGATCGTGATCTCGATCGGGGTCGTGATCCCCTCGCGCACGTCGAGATCCACCTCCGTGAGGTCCTGCCGGTTCATCGTCGGTGCGGCTTGTAAGAGCACGTGGTGCCGGCCGGCGGGGAGCCCCTTCAGCCATCCGCGTCCTTCGCCGTCGAACTCGATGCGACCGGCCCCGAGAAGGATCTCGTGGGGGATGTCGGGCAGCGTCGTCGGCTTGAGGACTGTGATCATCGCCGGCCGCGCCACGCCGGGCGGCATCGCCACCCGGACCGGGACCACGGGCATCGCCACGGGCCCGATCGCCCCGAGATCGAGCGTCTTGCCGACGTCGAGCCTCACCTCGCGCT
>JAYTCP010000374.1:0-8295 GCA_043736435.1 Planctomycetia bacterium
ACGAAGCCGGGCTCGTCGTGGACTGGATCCGCCGCCCGGGCGACCCCGTGGCGTTCCTCGCGAAGTTCGGTCGCGCCTGCTCGGAGGGGTTCGACCCGACGCGGGACCTCGAGCGGATCGGCGTGGCGAACCAGACCACCATGCTGTCGAGCGAGTCCCTCGAGATCGCGCGGCGGGTCGGCCAGGCCCTCGAGGACCGCTACGGGGCCGGCGCGCGGGCGGCGAGGTTCCGCTCGTTCGATACGATCTGCTCGGCGACCCAGGAGCGGCAGGACGCGCTCGAGGCCCTGATCCGCGAGCCGCTGAGCCTGCTCCTCGTCGTCGGCGGCTTCAACTCGAGCAACACCGGCCACCTGGCCGAGCTCGCCGTCGGCAAGGTCCCGGCCTATCACATCGACGGCGAGGCAGCCCTGCTCTCGGGCGAGGAGATCCGGCACAAGCCGGTGGGGCACGCCGAGCCGATCGTCGCGCGGGGCTGGCTTCCCGACGGCCCGATCACCGTGGGCGTCACGGCCGGGGCATCGACGCCCGACGTCACGATCGGCGCCGTGGTCACCCGCGTGCTCGAGCTGCGCGGGATCGCCCTGAGCGACGTCCCGTGAAGGTCCGCACCCTCCACCCCTTCGACCTCCCGCCCACCGACGCCGTACGACTTCAGTCGTGGCTCTCGAGCAAGGTGGTCGCCACGGGCTCGTTCCGCAGGAAGCTCCGCCTCGTCGCGGGACTCGACTGCTCGATCGACAAGGACGGCCACGTCCACGGGGCGGTGGTCCTGTGCGCCGCGCCCGACTGGAAGCCCGTGGAGGTCGTCAGCGCGTCGGCCCCGGCGCCGATGCCCTACGTCTCCGGGCTGCTGTCGTTCCGCGAGGCACCCATCCTGCTCGACGCGTTGCGCAAGCTTCGGGGGAAGCCCGACCTGCTCCTCGTGGACGGCCAAGGCGTCGCCCATCCACGCGGGCTCGGGCTCGCGGCCCACATCGGACTGCATGTGGACGTGCCCACGGTCGGGGTGGCGAAGTCGATCCTCGTGGGCACCCACGAGAAGGCCGGCAGGAAGCACGGCGACTGGCGCCCCCTCGAGTGGAAGGGCCGTCGCATCGGCGTGGTGCTGACGACGCTGGACGGCGGGAAGCCCGTCATCGTGAGCGTGGGCAACCGGATCGGCCTCCTCCCCGCGGCGCGGCGGGTCCTCGAGACCGTGGGCAAGCACCGCCTGCCCGAGCCGATCTTCCACGCGGACACCATCTCGCGGAGGCTCGCCCGCGCGGCCCGGACGGGGGCAGTGGCACGCTGAGGCGCGGGCGGGGCGGAGCAGGTGCGGGGAGGCGTCCGGGGGGGCGCGGCCTCCGGGAGGGTCGGCCCCCACTCTCCGCCCGTCCAAGGAGCGTACGCCCGTCGGCGCTTCAATGACCGTCGCACCGGAGGCCCCATGACCCGTCCCCTGCTCGCGTTCGCGCTCGTCGTCCTGCTCGGCTCCCCCCTGTCGGGGGCGGGTGACCGCATCACCGGCCTGCCGTTCGCAACGCGGTCCGAGGTCCTCGCCACGAACGGCATGGCCGCCACGAGCCAGCCGCTCGCGACGCAGATCGCGCTCGAGACCCTGCGGCGGGGCGGATCGGCCGTGGACGCCGCGATCGCGGCGAACGCCGCCCTCGGGCTGATGGAACCGACCGGCAACGGGATCGGAGGCGACCTCTTCGCGATCGTCTGGGACCCGAAGGCGGGCAGGCTCGTCGGCTTCAACGGGTCGGGCCGCTCGCCGAAGGCGCTCGGGCTCTCGTATTTCAAGGAGCACGGGCTCGCCCGCATCCCCTCGCGCGGCCCGCTGCCGGTCTCGGTGCCCGGCACGGTCGACGCATGGATCGAGCTTCATGGGAGGTTCGGCAAGCGGCCGTTGGCCGACGTCCTGGCACCGGCGATCCACTACGCGCGGCAGGGATTCCCGGTCACGGAGGTGATCGCGAGCCATTGGGCGCGCAACGTGCCCGCACTCGCCGAGTACCCCAACTTCAAGGAGCAGTTCACGCTCGAGGGTCGCGCGCCGAGGAAGGGCGAGATGTGGAGGAACCCGAACCTCGCGACCACCCTCGAACGGATCGCCGCCGGAGGGCGCAAGGCGTTCTACGAGGGTCCGGTCGCGCACGCGATGGCCGACTTCGTGAAGGCGCAGGGCGGGTTCCTCGCGTTCGAGGACCTCGCGGCGCATCGCGGCGAGTGGGTCGAGCCCGTGAGCACGAGCTACCGCGGCTACGACGTCTGGGAGCTCCCGCCGAACACGCAGGGGATCGCGGCGCTAGAGATGCTCAACATCCTCGAGGGCTACGACCTCCGGGCGATGGGGTTCGGGTCGGTCGACGCGCTCCACGTGATGGTCGAGGCGAAGAAGCTCGCCTTCGAGGACCGCGCGAAGCACTACGCCGACCCGGCGTTCGCCGCCGTGCCCGTCGCGGGGTTGCTGCGCAAGGACTACGCCGCAAAGCGCCGCGAGCTCATCCGCATGGACCGGGCGGCGAAGACCTACGACGCGGGCGATCCGGCGCTGCGCGCCGGCGACACGATCTACCTGACGACCGCCGACGCGGACGGGATGATGGTCTCGCTCATCCAGTCCAACTACCGCGGGATGGGCTCGGGGATGGCGCCCCCCGGGCTCGGGTTCATCCTCCAGAACCGAGGCGAGCTGTTCTCGCTCGAAAAGGGCCACGCGAACGTGTACGCCCCCGGCAAGCGCCCCTTCCAGACGATCATCCCCGCGTTCATCACGAAGGACGGGAAGCCCTTCGTGTCGTTCGGCGTCATGGGCGGCGACATGCAGCCGCAGGGCCACGTCCAGATCGTCGTGAACCTCGTCGACTTCGGCATGAACCTGCAGGAGGCGGGGGACGCGCCGCGCTGGCATCATGGCGGCTCCTCGGAGCCGACGGGCGAGCGCATGAGCGACGGCGGGTTCCTCGAGGTCGAGAGCGGGTTCGGCGCCGAGGTCGCGCGCGCCCTCGACGCACGCGGCCACGACGTCCGCGTCGCGAGCTACGAGTCGTTCGGGGGCTACCAGGCGATCGGGCGCCGGGACGGCGTCTACGTCGGCGCCTCGGAGAGCCGCAAGGACGGCCAAGCCGCGGGTTGGTGACGCCCCGAGGGACGGATCAGCTCTTCAGCCGGGGGTCGAGCGCGTCCCGCAGCCCGTCGGTGAAGAGGCTCACGGAGAGCACGAGGCCGAACATGAGCGTCGTCGCCGTGACGATGGGCCACCACACGGTCGGGTCGCGCATGAGCTCGCTCTGCGCGTGGATGATCATCTGACCCCAGGACGCCTCGCCGGGGTCGAGGCCGATCCCGAGGAAGGAGAGGATCACCTCGGACTTGATCGCGGTGACGAAGAGGAGCGAGAACGAGACGAGCACGAGGTGGAAGACGTTGGGGAGGATGTGGCGGAACAGCACGCGCCCCGTGGGCACGCCGAGCGCCTTCGCCGCCGTCACGTAGTCGCGGTCGCGGTGGCGCACGAACTCGCCGCGCACGGTGCGGCAGACGCCGACCCAGCCCGTGAGCCCGATCGCCAGGACGATCGTGAACAAACCGACCGAGAGGTCGAGCGTCGTCTTGAGGAAGGAGGCGGAGTAGAAGTCCACGAATGCGGGGTTCTTGCGGAGCACGTAGGCGAACGAGAGGAGGAGGAGCAGCTCGGGGATCGACTCGAACAACGTGTAGATGCCGACGATCAGGGAGTCGACCCATCCGCCGAAGTACCCCGCCAGGGCCCCGAGGACCGTACCGACGAGGCACGCGAGGAACGCAGCGATCGTGCCGATCAAGAGCGCCGTGAGCACGCCGCGCAGGGCCAACGCGGAGATGTCGTTGCCGATCTGGTCCGTGCCGAGCACGTGGGCCTCGCCGAGGCCCTCGGGCGCCGCGTAGACCATCGACGGGTCGGACTTCTCCCAATCCGGCGCGACGAATCCCGCCTGGGCTCCGATCCCGACATAGAGGTAGATCGCGATCCCGATCCACGAGGTCAAGGCCACCCGGTTGCGGCCGAGCCGCCGACGCGCCTCGTGCCAGGGCCCCGGACTCGTGTCGCGGGCCGGGACACCGCCGACGAGCGGCGGCACGCGGTCGCTCGACCACGTCAGGTACCCGACGGCCTGGGACCCGAACTCCGAGAGTGCGGCGAGGCTGCCGGCGACGCCGCGCTCGGGCGAGCCGCGGCCGAAGAGCGCCCGGGGCAGCAGACCGACCAGTCGCAGGAGGGCCCCCGACAGGAGAGCCGCGGCCGCCAACGGCCACGAGACGGCGCGCGCGACCTGGCGCAGGAGCACGGGAGGGCGGCGCTGGGGCTCGTCCTTCGTCACCGAAGCCTCACGCGCGGGTCGACGAGCGCGTAGCACACGTCGGTCAGGATGGAGAAGCCGACGTAGAGCGTGGCGCCCACGGCCACGAAGGCCTGGACCACGGGCAGGTCGCTCTTCTTGATGGCCTCGACCGTCATGCTCCCGAGGCCGGGGATGCCGAAGAACAGCTCGAGGAGGAGGGAGCCGAGGAACAGGAACGGAAGCGTCATCACGACGCGCGTGATCACCTGGATCATCGCGTTCTTGAGCACGTGGCGGAACAGGATGCCCCGCGGGCCCACGCCCTTGGCCGCCGCCGTGCGGACGTGGTCCTGCTGCATCTCCTCGAGCATGACCGCCCGGTAGAAGCGCAGCTCGCCCCCCAGGGTGAGGGCGATCCAGATGATCATGGGCAGCACGAGCAGGGGGAACCCGCGAGGCAGCGGTTCGAACCCGAAGACCGGGAACAGCTTCCAGTCGGCGGCGAGGACCTTCTGTCCGAGGAGGATGTAGGTGAGGCTCGGGATCGACATCGCCGCGACCGAGAGGACCACGACCGTGCGGTCGAGCAGCGAGCCGCGGTGGTACGCGCAGAGCAGCGCCAGCGAGACGGCGAGCAGCACCTCGAGGAAGAACGCCGGCACCGCGAGGGACAGGCTCGGGCCCACGCCGTCGGCCATCATGGCGGCGACGGGGCGCTTCGTCTTCCACGAGTCGCCGAAGTCGAACGTGATCGAGCCCCACAGGAACTCCGCGTAGCGCGTCGAGAGGGGCCGGTCGAGGCCCAGCTCGTGTCGCTTGGCCTGAAGCTTCTCCGGGGTCGCGTTCTTGCCGACCTCGCCGTAGACGGGGTCGCCGCCCACGACGTTGAACAGGAAGAACGTGATCGTCAGCACCCCGACGAGGATCGGGATCGCGAGGAGCAGCCGGCGGAGGACGTAGATCGCCATCACCAGCCCTTGCGGCGGCGGCGGCCGAGGAAGACGGTGCCCGCGACGAGGGCGGCGAACCCGCCGACGAGCATGCCCGGGACCAGGAGGTGACGCTCGTTCCACGCGCCCGTCTTGTCCCGGCGCTCTGCCGCGTCGATCCGGGCGTACTTCCACCACTTCGTCGAGAGGTCGCTCGGGCGGAACCCGCGGAGCCAGGGATTGCGCAGGTACGGGAAGATGCGGCGGTATCGGACGACCCAGGGGCAGTCGTCCGCCGCGATCCGCTGGATGGCGCGGAACCGCGCCGTCCGCTCCCGGCTCGGCAGCATCGTCGCCGTGGCCTCGTACCCGAGGTCGAACTTCGCGTTCTGGTAGCGCGCCCCGTTCGGATCGGGCGCCGTGGGGCCGTAGAGGCATTGGAGGAAGTTCTGGGCGTCGGGATAGTCGCCCTGCCACGACTGCCCCCAGAGCTGGGTCTCGCCCTTGTCGATCCGGTGCATCAGGCCCTGCCAGTCCGTCTTGTACGGGCGGAGTCGGATGCCGATCTCGGCCAAGTCTCGCTTCCACGCCTTGAAGTGATCGTCGTCCGTGGACGAGTCGAGCACGTCCATCGTGATCTCGGGGACGCCCTTCCCGCCGGGGAACCCCGCCCTCGCGAGCACCTCGCGCGCCCGCTCGAGCGCCTTCGCCCTCGGCTCGCCCGCCTTCGGCTTCCACTCGTTCACGAAGTCCGGGTCCCACTCCGCGGTGTCCCGGGGGATCGGGCCCTGCACGTCCTCCACGAGCCCGTTGTAGAGATGCTCGGCCGCCCACGCGTAGTCGGTGGCGAGCGAGATGGCGCGGCGGATCGCCTTCGCCTTCTCGCCCACGCCCACCACCGGGTCCTTCATGTTGAACGCGTCGTAGATGATCTCGAGCTGCGGCTCCTTCCACAGCACCACGCCCCGCTCGGCGAGCCGCTGCTTGAGCGCCCGCTCCGGCGCCGGCCCGATGGCCACGTCGTGGCTGTCCTTGGGCACGCGGATCACGTCGAGATAGCCCGCTTCGAACCAGAGCCACCGAGGCTGGCTCTCCTTGATCACGGTTGCCACGACGCGGTCGACCTGCGGCAGGCGCTTCCCTGCGTCCTCGAGGAGCCCGGCCTTCGTCTCCTGCTCCGACGCCTCCGTCGGGTAGAGCTCCTCCCGATAGGTCGGGTTGCGCACGAGCACGAGTCGTTGCCCCGGCCGATACTCGTCGATCTTGAACGCTCCGGTCCCGACGGCGTGGTTGAGGAACCTCTCGCCGTACGCGGCGACGGCCTCGGGCGGGTAGACCGACGTGTAGCCCATGGCGAGCACCCACTGCAGCTGCGGGTACGGCTCCACCAGCCGGATCTCGAGCGTGTGGTCGTCGACGGCGACGAGGCCGGGAACCGCGGGGAATCCGTCCGTCTCGCGGTAGAGGTGCCGGTCCGGTCCCTTCGCCACCCGCTCGCTCGCCTTCGAGAAGGCGTCGAGGCCCTCGACCTTCCCGGCGAGGATCCAGCTTCCCTTCGTGTCCGACTGCAGGTCCATCAGCCGCTTCAGGCAGAACACGGCGTCGCTGGCGACGACCTCGCGACCCTTGCCCTCCGTCGCGCGGAAGCACGGGTCGTCCACGTACCGGACGCCGGGCTTGAGGCGGATCCGCACCACCCTGCCGTCGGGGGAGACCTCGGGCAGGGCGGCAGCGAGGCACGGCTCGAGCTCGTACGGGCGCTTCAGGTACTTGTACTGGTACAGCGCGTCGTACAGGTTGAGCACGCACTGGCTGCGGATGTCCTCGCTCGCCCGCACCGGGTCGAACCCGTTCATCTCCGAGACGAACGAGATCCGCAGGGTCCCCTCCTCGGGTTGCCCGGGGTACGGGTCGGCGCCGCAGCCGACCAGCCCGAGCACGCCGCCCGCGAGCAGGGCGAGGCGGCCTGCGACGAGGAGGAGACGTGCGCGCACGGGGTGGACCCTACTCGGCCCCGACCCCACGGGCAACGGGCCGGGAATTCGATGCGCCGATCTCGGGGGCGGCGGGGGCGGGCCCTCCGAGCGCTGCCGCCCCTACCCGCCCGCGGCGAGCCCGCCGCGGCCGGGCTCGGTCATATGGCGGAGGTCGAGGACCTCCCGGAGCTTCTCGGGGCTCAGGAGCTTCTTGCGCTCGGCGAGCTCGCGGATCGTCGTGCCGCTCTTGTACGCCTCCTTCGCGAGTGCCGCCGCCGCGTCGTAGCCGACGTGCGGGGCGAGCGCCGTCGCGAGCATCAGGCTCTCCTCGACGAGGGAGGCGATGCCCTCGCGGTCCACCTCGATGCCGGCGACGCAGCGGTCGGCGAAGCCCAGGACGGCGCCGGCGAGGATCTCGACGCCGTCGAGCAGCACGTGGGCGAGGAGCGGGAGCGTCACGTTGAGCTCGAAGTTGCCCGCGCCGCCTGCGACGTTCACCGTGGTCGCGTAGCCCTGCACCAGCATGCACGCCATGATCAGGCTCTCGCTCATGACGGGGTTCACCTTGCCCGGCATGATCGAGGAGCCGGGCTGGAGCTCGGGGAGCCTGAGCTCGCCGAGGCCGCATCGCGGGCCGGACCCGAGGAAGCGCACGTCGTTGGCCACCTTGGACAGGGCCGCGGCGGCGGCCGAGAGCGCGCCCGCGAAGAACACGCACGCCTCGCGGCCGCCCAGCGCTTCGAAGGGGTTGCGGGCCTTCCGCAGGGCGACGCCCGTCCGCTCGGAGAGGACCGCGAGCGCCTTCACGTGGAAGTCGGGGTCGCGGCCGATCCCGGTGCCCACCGCCGTGCCGCCCAGCGCGACCTCGAGGAGGCCGTCCCACGCGAGCGCGAGCCGCTGGGCCGCGTGGGCCGTCTGCGCGGCCCACCCGCCGAACACCTGGCCCATGCGGACCGGCGTCGCGTCCTGGAGGTGCGTGCGGCCGACCTTCACGACGTCGTCGAACGCCTTGCTCTTGTCCAGCAGCGCGCTCGCGAGCCGGCCGAGCGCGGGCAGCAGGAGCTCCTTCGCGGCCAAGGC
>JAYTCP010000375.1:0-6906 GCA_043736435.1 Planctomycetia bacterium
CACCCGACCGTTCCCCCCGAGGTTCCGCCCCCCGCCCCGGCCCCAGAGCCGGCCATGGAGCCCGGGACGGACGGCGCGGGGATGGGCTAGGGGGCGATCCGTCCGACGAGGGTGGGGGGCGCGGGGGGAGGGGCCCCGGTCGGGAAAACCGGGGCCGTCGGGCGGTGACGGCCTACATTCGCCCTTCCGCCGCCGGCGGGCCCCCCGCTCTCCCTGGGCCCGCCTCGACGACCGAGGACCTCGCCGTGAAGAAGGACATCCATCCCGCCTACTACCCCGTGGTCTTCGTCGACTCGAGCGCCGGCTTCGAGTTCGCGACCCACTCGACGAAGAAGTCGGGCGAGATCCGCAAGATCGACGGCGTCGACCACTACGTGCTGCGCGTCGAGATCAGCTCGGCCTCGCACCCCTTCTACACGGGCAAGCAGAAGTTCGTGGACGCCGCGGGCCGCATCGAGAAGTTCCAGAAGAAGTACGGTGGCGTGTACGCCTCCGCGACGAAGGCCGCGCCCGCCCCGGCGGCGGCGCCTGCGCCGGCCGCCAAGCCCGCGAAGAAGTAGGGGGACGACGCGCCCACCCGTCGCGGGCCCCTCGTCGGTGAGCACGTGGGGGCCGTGGGAGCCCTCGCATGAGCATCGAGTCGAACCTTGCGGATCGGGCGCGGCGCGCGAAGGAGATCGAGGCGCAGCTCTCGGACCCGGCGATCGCCTCGAACGGCGCCCGGATCGCGAAGCTCTCCCGTGAGCTGGGGGCGCTGCGGCCCTTCGTGTCCGAGCACGAGACGTGGACGAAGCTCGGCGCCGACCTGGCGTCGGCCCGCGCCATGGCCGCGGACGCGACCCTCGACGCCGAGATGCGCGCGC
Organism: Planctomycetia bacterium; assembly: GCA_043736435.1. Classification (GTDB taxonomy): domain Bacteria; phylum Planctomycetota; class PLA2; order PLA2; family JAEUHO01; genus JAYTCP01. The sequence goes on from JAYTCP010000375.1 coordinate 864, forward strand.
TGGCCGCCGAGGAGGTGGGCGGGACGTCCGCGCTGCTCGACGCGTCCTTCGAGCGGCTCAAGCGGATGCTGGTGGCCGACGACGGCGAAGGGCAGCGGGACGCCATCGTCGAGATCCGCGCGGGGACGGGCGGGGACGAGGCGGCCCTGTTCGCCCGCGACCTCTTCACGATGTACGAGCACCTGGCCAAGCGCCGGGGCTGGCGGCTCGAGATCATGGAGGGGAGCCCCAGCGACCACGGCGGCTTCAAGAGCATCACGTTCTCGCTGTCGGGGGCCGGGGTGTTCCATGCCCTGCGGTTCGAGTCGGGCGTCCACCGCGTGCAGCGCGTCCCCGAGACCGAGGCCCAGGGCCGCATCCACACGAGCACGGCGACCGTGGCCGTCCTCCCCGAGGCCGAGGAGGTGGACGTCGAGATCCGCCCCCAGGACATCGAGGAGGAGTTCATGCGCGCCGGCGGGCCCGGCGGTCAGAACGTCAACAAGACCAGCTCGGCGGTGCGGCTGACGCACAAGCCGACGGGGTTGACGATCCGCATGCAGGACGAGTCGTCGCAGCGCAAGAACCGCGACCGCGCCCTGCGGCTCCTGCGCACGAAGCTCTACGAGCTCCAGCAGGAGCGCATCCACAAGGAGCGGGCCGACAACCGCAAGAGCCAGGTGGGCACGGGCGACCGGTCGGAGAAGATCCGGACCTACCACTTCAAGGAGAACCGGCTCACGGACCACCGGATCGGGTTCACCACCCACAGCCTCGCCCTGGTCCTCGGCGGCGAGATGGACGAGCTCCTCGAGGCGCTCCAGGTGGCCGACCTCGACGCGAAGCTCCGGGACCTGTAGGCGTGCGGACTGCGCGTTCGTGTCCGAAACGAACGCGCAGCGCTCGGCTCCGCCTGGCGTGCTCCCGTGGGGGGCCCCGGCTTCCCAGGGGGGCACGCAGGCAGCGTCCGGGGTAGCCTGCGGAGGTGCCCGGGCCGCCGGGCGACACGCCGCTTGCCCCGGGGCCCCCGGTTCCGGATAATCCCGACCCCTAGACGGAGATCGAGGCCATGGCCGACGACAGCGCGACGAACGCCGAGGCGGGCGCGGAGGCGACCGAGCTCCGCCCGTGCAGCTACTGCGGCACCGACATCCACCCCAGCAGCCCCCGGTGCATCGCCTGCGGCGGACACGTGGGCATCTCGTGGGGGACGGTCCACAAGGAGCTGTTCCTGTTTCTGCTCGCGTCGATCCTGATCGCCGTCGGGTGCGTGTCGAGCTGGGCGATCCGGACGCCCACCGGCGACGGGGATCCGTCCAACGGGCTCCGGACGATCCGCGGCTGCCTGATGTTCGCGCTCGCGCTGTACGGCGTGACCAGCGCCTACTTCAGCATCTTCAGCCGGAAGATGGTCATCTGGCCGTTCCTGCTGAACGCGCTCATGGCCCTGTGGGTGGGCATCCCCGTCCTGTCGAACTCGATCGGGGGCCCGGCGTGGACCGCCTGGGGCAAGTCCGCGGAGTCGGGCGGCACGCTGATGGACAAGGCGCTCGGCGGCATGCGCGCGATCCCGCCCGGCCTGATGCTCGTGACGCTCGGCGGCCTGCTGGTCGCCATCTCGGTCCTGAAGGGCCTCGTCGCCGGGTTCATCGCGGGCAAGGCGAAGAAGAAGGCGGCCCAGGAAGAGGCGGAGATGAGGAATGCCGCGCGCCGTCGCGTCCCGCGCGCGGGGGAGGCCACGCCGGCCGCGGACGGCACGCCGCCGGGTGTGGCGGTGGGCGATGCCGCGGGCGGCACCGTCGGCGGCCCCGCCGGCGACCCTGGCCACGACACGGCCGGCTAGGTCAGCGCACGTCCGACGGGCTCGAGGGGCGGGGCTCTCGTGGGGCTCGCTGGGGGGGCCGCGCGTCCAGGGCGTGGCGAGCGGGCATGGATCCCTCGGGGACGGGGGGGTGTGCCGGTAGGCTCGGCACGTGTCCCCAGCGTTGCTCGAAGTGCTCAAGAAGGCCACGTCCTGGCTCGGCGAGCGCGGCTTCGAGTCGCCACGTCTGGATGCCGAGGTGCTGCTGGCGCACGGCCTCGGGATCCGGCGCCTGGACCTCTACCTCCAGCACGACCGTCCGCTCTCGGACGAGGAGCTCGCGCGGCTGCGCGCCCTCGTCCAGGAACGGGGGAAGGGGATCCCGGTCGCCTACCTGACCGGCGTGCGCGAGTTCTACGCGCTCCCGTTCGCCGTCACGAGGGACGTCCTCGTGCCCCGCCCCGAGACCGAGGGCCTTGTGGAGCTCGCGCTCGAGGTCCTCCGCCCTCTCCCGGCCCCGCGATTCGCCGACGTCGGCACGGGCAGCGGATGCATCGCCGTCGCGCTGCTCCACGCCTTGCCCGCGGCCCACGGCATCGCGACGGACGTGTCGGCGGCCGCCCTCACGGTCGCGCGAGCCAACGCGGCCCGCCATGGCGTGTCCGAGCGGTTCGTCGCCCACGAGGGGAGCCTCCTCGACCCCGTGCGCGGCACCGACGACTTCGGGCGGCTCGACGCCGTGCTCTCGAACCCGCCCTACGTCGTGCGCGGCGACCCGTCGCTCCAGGCATCGGTCGCCGCCCACGAGCCGGCGCTCGCGCTCTACGTGCCAGGCGCCGACCCCCTCGAGCTCGCCGGCGCGCTCGCGCGCGAGGCCCTCGAGGCGCTCGCCCCCGGCGGCCTGCTCGCGATCGAGATCGGCGCCGGCAGCGGGCCCGCGGCCGGGGCGCTGCTCACCGGCCTCGGCTACGGCGACGTGGCGGTGCGTCCCGACGGGGCGGGCATCCCTCGGATCGCGACGGGGCGCCGGCCGGGGTAGGGGCTGCTCGTGCGCTCCCGCCCGCAAGCGAGACGGGCAGCGGAAGACGCCTTCCGCGGCAAAGGACCTCGCCGTCTGGAGTGGATCGGCTCGGCCCGTGTGCGCTACAAGATCGAGAAGAGCTTCGAGGGCCAGCGCGGCGCAGCCCCGCAGCTCCCGGTCGCCGTCGGAGTTGGACACGACCGCCGTGAGTCGGGCGATCGAGCGGTCGTCCTTCATCAGGCCGAGGGCCACGGCCCACGCGCCCCGGTTCCTCGGATCACCACGGTCCTCATCGAAGCCCGTGCGGACGGCGGCGAGGATGCGGCTCCGGAGCACGCCGTACGCCAGCGCATCGGGCCGCTCGCCGATCCCCCGTGCGATCAGGCCCAGCGCCAGGGCGCCGAACGGCCCGTCCGCGTAGGCGCCGTCGACGGCCACCTCGAGCAGGGCCCCGCCGCTGCCGACGCGTCCGCGGCGTCTCCCGTCGGGAACGTTTCCGTCCGGGGGTGTCGTCGGGGCCGCGCGCGCCGCCCGCCGAAACGACCCCCTGGACAGCGCCCCCCTGTCGACTACACTTGTAGTACTACGATCGTCGTCGGGAGGTGCCGTGAGCCGATCCGTCCAGCCGAGCGCGGTCCAGCTCGAGATCCTGCAGGTGCTGTGGGCACGTGGCGAGGCTCTCGTGGCCGACGTCCACGCGGCCCTCTCCGCGCGTCGAAGGGTGGCGCCCACCACGATCGGCACGCTCCTCAAGCGCATGGAGCGCAAGGGCTTCGTGACGCATCGGGTGGACGGGCGCCAGTTCGTCTACCGCGCGAAGCAGAGCGAGGCCGGCACCCGAGCGGCCATGGTGGACGATCTCACGGAGCGTCTCTTCGCGGGGGATCCCTCCGCCCTGGTGAGCCACCTGCTCGACGTCCGCCGCGTCGATCCCGCCGATCTCGCGCGGTTCCGCGCCGAGCTGGCCCGGCGCGAGAAGGAGCGGGGCGGGCAGAAGGGGGGGCGGAATGGCCGGTGACGGATGGCTGCGCGCCGCCCTCGACGCGGCGGGGACCGCCGTCCCGTGGGTGGCGACGTTCCTGCTCCACAGCACGGTGCTCCTCGCCGCGGCATGGCTCCTCGACGCCGTGCTGCGCGAGCGCGCCCCGCGCGTGCGCGCGACCGCGTGGCGTACGGCGCTCGTGGGGGGCGTGCTCACCGCGACGCTCTCGACGCTGTGGGGAAGCCTGGGGACGCCTGCGTTCGCGCGCTCGACGTGGACCCTTCCGACGGCGGTTGCTCCGTTCGCCGCCCCGTCGGCGGACGGCGTGTTCGTGGGCAGGGTCTCGGACGGCGATGTCGCGGGGCACCTGCCTACGATGCGCGCCGCGGATCGTGCCCGGCGTGAAGGGCACGCGGCGCTCGGTGTGGCCTCCCCTCACCCGGGTGCGATCGACGACAGGAGCGTGGGGGCGCCGGGGGCCGACGCGACACGCGTCGTCCCGGTGCGCTCGGCCGTCCTCAGCCTGCGCGATCTGCCGTCCGGTGCGGTTCTGCTCGGTTTCGTCGGGGCGATCGCGCTCCTCGCGCGGCGCGTGCGCGCGGAGCGCCGGATGGCGACGATCCTGGCACGCCGCATCCCTGCCCCCGCCGGGGCGCTGTCGTCCGCGCTCGAGAGCGCCGCACCTCGCTGGGTCGCCCGTGTGCGCCTCTCGACGCTCGACGGTCTCTCGACGCCGGTGGCGTTCGGGGTGCTTCATCCGGAGATCTGCGTCCCGCCCCGTGCGGTGTCGGGCCTGGAGGCGCGATCCCTCCGCGCACTCCTGGCCCACGAGGTGGCGCACCTGGAGGCGCGCGATCCTGCGTGGGGGCGGCTCTTCGGACTCCTGGCGGCGCTCCTCTGGTTCCAGCCGCTCCATCGCGTCGCCGCACGTCGGCTCGAGTCGGCATCCGAGGCCTTGGCCGATGCCGCGGCCGTTGCGCTGGAGGAAGGGCCCGAGGCGCTGGCCTCGTGTCTCGTCGAGGTGGCGGGATGGACGCTCGAGGGCCAAGCCGCCCTCCCGCTGATCGCCATGGCGCGACCCGGCCCCGATCTCGTCCGCCGCGTCGAGCGCCTGCTCGCCGGCGCCGTCCGACCGGAGCGGGACGCGCGGGGCGCGCGGCTCGTGCGCACCGGCGCCGCCGTGGGGTGCGTCGCCGCGGCGTTCCTCTGGGCCCCCGTCGTGTGCGGCACGGCCGTCGCTGCGACCCTGCCCGTGCCGGAAGCGGACTCGATCGTCGCCGTCGCCCGGACCGAGGAATCCGTCGATCCCGCCGTCCCGTCCGCGCTCGACGACGAGCTGCGCGCGCTCGAGGGGGAGCTCGCCGCGCTCGAACGTGCGGCCGCGCCGCACCCGAGGGTCTCCCGCGACCTGCTCGCTCGCCTGCGCACCCAGGTGCGGCGCCTGGCCGAGCGCGCGCAGGCGCTGCGCGATGCCCTGCATCCCCCGCCGCCCCCGTCCTCCCGATGACGACCCCTTCCCGACTCTCGGAGATACCCATGCGCCCGATCTCGTTCCTCTCCCTCCTCCTGGCTTCGATCATCGCGCTCCCGTGGAGCCTGGCCATCGCCGACGATGCGCCGCCCGCGCCGCCGGCGCCGCCGGCGCGCGAGGAAGCCCCGCCGCCGGTGGACTCGCCCCCCAAGTACCGGCCCATCATCTCCCTCCCCGGTTTTCGTTTCGTCGTTTCCAAGGACGTGAACGACAGATGGATGGCGGCTTGGCAGGGCCGCCGCGTGCTGCTTCGCGCGGACGGACCCGCGGTCCCTCCGGGAGCCCGGGTCGAACCGTCGCCGCCGCCGGCACCGAACGCGGAGCCGCTGCCGCCGGGCATCGTCCCGGTCGGTGAGCTGTCCGCGCGAATCGCTCGGGCGCGCGCCGCGGGACGCGAGCAGGAGGCCATTGCCCTCGAGGCAGCCCTGGACGCCCTGAAGCGCGAGGAGGAGCCGCCCGATTCGAAGGCCCTGATCGTGCGATGGAGCGAGGGCAACATCTTGCGAGCCCAGAGCATGACGGTGGACGGCCACACGCTTCCGCCCGGCAGGTACGCGATCGTGGCATCCGAGCTCCGTGCCCGCCGTCTCCAGGCGACCGGTACCGTCGTTCTCGCGACGCCCTTGGCTCCCAAGCGGGTCGGCACGGTCGAGACCGTCCGCTTCGACTCGATCGATGCAGATGGGAATCGCGTGATCTGGTTCGTGGAGGGCTTCGATCTCGTTCGGG
>JAYTCP010000376.1:0-3251 GCA_043736435.1 Planctomycetia bacterium
GCCCTCGCGCATCTCGTCGACCGCGACACAGAATCCGCCCGCGCCGCCCGGGACGCCGCGGCGGCCGTGCTCCCAACGATCACCGACGAGGGTTTCCGCGCCTTCGCGGCCGAGGAGCTGGGCAAGCTCTCCGCGAAGGTCTCGACGAGCTGACCGGTGGATACGCGGGCAGCAGGTGTCAGACACACTTGACCCGGGCGCGGGGCCCCCGGAACGTAGAGTTCCAGGCCATGGGCGACTCCCTGCGCGAGCTCCTCGACGAGGCGATCCGGTTTCGCGACGCGCGCGACTGGGCGCAGTTCCACCGGCCGAAGGACCTGGCGCTGGGCCTCTCCATCGAGGCGGGGGAGCTCGGCGAGCTCCTCCTGTGGAAGACCGACGCCGAGATCGATGCGGCGCTCCGTGAACCCCGCTTCCGCGAGCGCGTGGGCGAGGAGCTGGCCGACGTGATGCTCTTCCTCCTCTACCTCGCGCACCGCACGGGGACCGACCTCGCCGCCGCCGTGCGCGACAAGCTCGGGAAGAACGCCGTGAAGTACCCGGTCGAGCGCTTCCGCGGCAGCGCGCGGAAGTACGACGAGGCGTAGGGGGGGGCGCCGCCGGCTCCTCGCGGGTCAGGACGCCGCGTCGATCCGTTCACAGCCGTTCGGGGGGCGCGGTCGCCTCGGCCACGGCGGCGTACACGGTCGTCAGCCAGGCGGCGAGCGCCGCGTCCTCGATCGGCAGCGGGCCCATCTCGCGGAGGACCGCGTCGGGGGGGCTCGGGCGCGGCAGCAGATCGTCGGAGGGGGGCGGGAGCGGCGCGCCGCCCCAGAACGAGGCCGGACGCGCCGAGAACGTCCGGGGCTCGGGCTCGACGGGGGCGTCGATCGGGGGTGCGGGGGCCCGAAGGGCCCCCTCGGGGGCCGCCGCCGTCGCCACGGCGCCTTCGGGGGAAGGCTCCGGGGGTGCCGCGCTCTCGGACGTGCCCGCGTCGGCTCCGGCCTGACCCCGGAGGATCCGGAGGCGCTCGAGGAGCTGCGCCCGGGTGCGTCCGCGCCACGCGAGGGGGAGGAACGGGTCCTCGTCGAAGCGCTGGGCGAGTCGCAGATAGACCGCCGCGACGTGACGGCACGGATCGGAGGGCTCGGCACACGAGCACTCGGCGCGGAGCTCGAGCGCCTCCGCGGGGAAGAGGGCGACCTCGCAGGCCGCGAACACCTCCTCGATGTCCTCGGGCATCTCGCCCGCGAGGAGGCGCGCCGCGCGCGAGGCCTCGCCCGCGAGGCGGCGCTCGGCCCGGTCCCATGCCGACGTCGGGAACACTCCGAGGGAGATGCGCACGTGGAAGGGCGTCGGGGACGGCCCCGACACGTCGGCCGTCACGCGCCCCGGGGCGACGGCGAGGTCGAGCACCCGTCCCTGCCTGAGAAGGGGCCGGCCGCGCTCGAGCGCGACGCGGGACGCGTGCGCGGCGAGGAGGTCGAGGAAGCGCCTGCCCGCCCAGGGGCGCGCGGTGGGGGCCCGTGCGTCGGGGGGCAAGGTCAGCGCTCCACCACGGCGTCGGGCGCGAGCGTCAGGATCTCGCGCAGCCGGCCCGTCGACAGCTCGGTGAGCCACTCCTCGCCGGTCCCGACCACGCGGTCGGCGAGCGCCTTCTTCTCCTCGATCATCCGGTCGATGCGCTCCTCGAGCGTCCCGGCGCAGACGAGCTTGCGCACCTGGACGTCCTTGCGCTGCCCGATGCGGAACGCGCGGTCGGTGGCCTGGTCCTCGACCGCGGGGTTCCACCAGCGGTCGAAGTGGACCACGTGGTTCGCCGCCGTGAGGTTGAGGCCGGTCCCGCCCGCCTTGAGCGAGAGCAGGAAGACCGGCGGCCCGTCGGGGCCCTGGAACCGGCGGACCGCCTCGTCGCGGGCGGCGCGGGGCGTCCCGCCGTGGAGCCACAGCACCTCGCGGCCGATCCGCTCCTCGATGTGGGCGCGCAGGGCGTCGCCCAGCTCGGTGAACTGGGTGAACACGAGGCAACGCTCGCCCGCCGCGACGACCTCCTCGAGGATCTCCTCCGTGCGCGCGAGCTTGCCCGACCGGTCGCCGATGGGGGAGCGATCGCGCAGGTAGAGGGCGGGGTGGTCGCAGATCTGCTTCAGGCGCAGCAGGGTGGACAGCACGAGGCCCCGGCGCTCCATGCCCTTCACGGCCTCGATGCGCGCGAGCATCTCGTTCACCACCGCCTCGTAGAGCGTCGCCTGCTCCTTCGTCAGCGAGCAGTAGACCTTCATCTCCTGCTTCGAGGGCAGGTCCGGGACGATCCGGCGGTCCGTCTTGAGGCGTCGCAGCACGAACGGCTGCGTGAGCCGGCGCAGCCGCACGGCGGCCTCCTCGTCGCGGGTGCGCTCGATCGGCGCGGAGAAGGTCCTGCGGAACGTGTCGGCGGTGCCGAGGAGCCCGGGGTTGAGGAACTCCATCAGCGACCACAGGTCGGAGAGGCGGTTCTCGACCGGCGTGCCCGTCAGGGCCACGCGCGACCGCGCGGGCAGCATGCGCGCGGCCCGCGCCTGCTTCGACTCGGGGTTCTTGACGTTCTGCGCCTCGTCGAGCACGACCCGGCGCCACGGGATCGAGGCGAGATCGGCGGCGTCGCGGGCGAGCAGGGCGTACGTGGTCACGACGAGGTCGGACGCCGCCACCGCCTCGCGGAACTCGACGCCCCACGAGCGCTCCGCCCCGTGGTGGACGTGGACGACGAGGTCGGGGGCGAACCGCGCCGCCTCGTGCTGCCAGTTGCCCACGACCGACATGGGGCAGACGAGCAGCGTCGCGCGCCCGACGCCCCGCACGACGGGCGCCCCGGGCGGCCGCTCGGCCACGAGCAGCGCCAGGAGCTCGATCGTCTTGCCGAGCCCCATGTCGTCGGCGAGGCAGGCGCCGAGCCCGAGCCGGTCGAGGAACGCCAGCCACGCGAGGCCGCGGGCCTGGTAGGGCCGCAGCTCGCCGTGGAAGCCCGGGGGCGTGTCCATGGGCTCGAACCGTTCGTCGGCGTGGCCGCCGAGGATCGCCGCGAGGTCGCCCTCGCCCGCCACCTCGACCACGGGGAGCCCGACCGGGGGCGCGTCGAGGCCCGTCGCGGCCCGCAGCGCGGACCCGAGCGACATGCGCCCGCGGTCGCGGCCCTCCGCGAGCAGCCGTTCGGCGTTGCGGACGTCCTCCCCACGCAGCTCGATCCACCGCCCGCGATGCCGCACGAGCGGCGATTTCAGGGCGGCGAGCCG
>JAYTCP010000377.1:0-2906 GCA_043736435.1 Planctomycetia bacterium
GGAGGGGGGAAGAGTCGCGGAGGGCGTCGCGGAGAGGGGACGAATCGGGGAGGGGGGAAGAATCGGGGGGGAACCCGCGAATGGTACCGTCAAGAAGCCGCCGAAGCACCCTCCGTCGGGCCGGCTTCGGCACCTTCCTCCGGGGGGGTGTCCGTCTGGGTGTCCCCGACATCGTCGGCGGGCCCCTCGGCTTCGTCGTCGACCGGCGCCCCACCGTCGGGGGCCGGGGCCTCGCTGGCGGCCCCTTCGAGGGCGACGGCCGCGGCGGCGGCAGCGGCGGCGGCCGCGGCGGCCGCGGCGGCTGCCACGGGATCCTCGATGGGCTTCTCGCCGCTGATCTGGATGTCCCAGGTGCAGAGGCGCGAGGCCAGTCGCACGTTCGCGCCGCGCCGCCCGATCGCGAGGGAGAGCTGGTCCTCCTCGACGAGGACGTCGGCCGTCTTCGTGTCGTAGTTCAGCGTGATCGAGTTGATCTGGGCGGGCTTGAGGGCCGCGGCGATCATCACCTCGGGCTGCTCTTCCCACTTCAGGATGTCGATCTTCTCGCCGTTGAGCTCGTCGATGATGTTGCGGATGCGGCTGCCGCGCACGCCGACGCAGGCGCCGATCGGGTCGACCTTCATGTCGGTCGAGACCACGGCGAGCTTCGTCTTGTAGCCGGCCTCGCGGACGAGGGACTTGATCTGGATCATCCCCTCGCCGACCTCGGGGACCTCGAGCTCGAACAGCTTGCGCACGAAGTCGGCATGGGCGCGGGACAGGACGATCCGGACCCGCTGACCCTGAGGCCGCACCTCGAAGAGGTACGCCCTGATCCGGTCCCCGACCTTGTAGTTCTCCCCCCGGATCTGCTCGGACCGGGGGACGATGCCCTCGACCCGGCCGAGGTTGACGATCAGGTTGCCGCCCTCGATCCGCTGGATGGTGCCCGTGACGATGGACTGGAGCCGGCGGTTGTACTCGTCGAGGTTCTTGTCGCGCTCGGCCTCGCGGATGCGCTGGTTCATGACCTGGCGGGCCGTTTGGGCCGCGATGCGCCCGAAGTCGAGGAGCTCGGCCTTCCCGTCCTTCAGGCAGTGGACCTCGCCCGTCTTCCGGTCGAGGTGGACCTCGAGGACCGCGTCCTCGCCGAAGCGCTTGCGGGCGGCCGTGAGCAGGCCCTGCTCGATCGAGACGAAGACGATCTCCTTGTCGATGCCCCGCTCGCGATACACGATGTCGACGAACCGGAGGATGTCCTGGGGGTCCATGGGGGGCCTCCGGCCTCCTCGCCGCGAGACGAGGGAGCCTGACAACACGCGAGGCGGGGGGAACGCCCCCCGCCTCGTGTGCGGTGAACGGAACTGGGGGAGCCATTGTCACTTGCGCCGACCGGGCTGGCAAGCCCGTGCGCGATGTTCCGGGGTTTTCGGGCCAAGGGCCCGACGGGGGGCAGGCGGCCCCCGCCGCCCCCCTGACCATCGGCCCCTTCCGCCCCCCTGGCCCCCCCGTCGGACCCTTCGCGTGCGAAAGCCTCCGCTCCGCCGCCCCCTCTGGCCCCCAGGGGGCCGACCCCGTACGGTAGGCGCCGTGACCCCCCCCAAGCTACAGCTCGCCCTCGACCACGTGGATCTCCATCGCGCCCTGCGGGCGGCCGAGGAGGGGGTCGCCGGCGGCGTCGACTGGCTCGAGGTGGGGACGCCGCTGCTCAAGGCCGAGGGGTTGAAGGCCGTTCGGACCCTCCGGGGCCGGTTCCCGAAGGTGCCGATCGTCTGCGACGGGAAGACGATGGACGCGGGGCGGCTCGAGCTGGAGGCCGCGGCGAAGGCGGGGGCCTCGGTCATGACCGTCCTCGGCGTGGCGTCGGACTCGACGATCTCCGAGTGCGTCGAGGCGGGACGGAGCTACGGCATCCAGGTCCTCGTCGACCTCCTGGGCCACCCCGACCCCGTCGCGCGCGCGAAGCAGGCCGAGGCCATGGGCGCCGACGTGGTGAACGTCCACTGCCCGATCGACGAGCAGATGCAAGGTCACGACCCGTTCGCGATGCTGCGCAAGGTCTGCGCGGCGGTCCACATCCCGGTGAGCGTCGCGGGGGGGATCAGCGCGGCGACCGCCGCCCGGGCCGTCGCGTCCGGCGCGTCGATCGTGATCGTCGGCGGGGCCATCACGAAGGCGCCCGACGCCGCCGCCGCCGCGCGGGGGATCCTCGAAGCCATGCGGACGGGGATCGCCGGCGAGGGCACGACCGCCGCGCGCGGCAGTACGGACGAGGACGTCCGCCGGATCCTCTCCGAGGTCAGCACGCCGAACCTCTCCGACGCGGCCCATCGCTGTCCCGTGCTCACGGGCTGGCACGTGACGGCGCCCGGCAAGCGCATGGTCGGCCGCGCGGTCACCGTGCGCACCCTGCCGGGCGACTGGGCGAAGCCGGTCGAGGCGATCGACCGCTGCGAGCCGGGCGACGTGCTCGTGATCGACGCGTGCGGCCTGGCCCCGGCCGTGTGGGGCGAGCTCGCGACAAACTCGGCGGTGAACCGCAAGCTCGCCGGCGTCGTGGTCTACGGCGCCATCCGCGACACGCGCGACATCGTGCGCCTCGGCCTGCCGGTCTTCGCCACGCACGTGTGCGCGCAGGCGGGCGAGCCGAAGGGCCTCGGCGAGATCGGCGGCACCCTGCGCATCCAGGGGCTCGACGTCCGGCCCGGCGACTGGATCGTCGGCGACGAGGACGGCGTGGTCGTCGTCCCGAAGGCGAAGGCCGTCGACTGGGCGAACCGCGCGATGTACTGCCTCGAGGCCGAGAACCGGCTGCGCTCGGAGATCCTCGGCCAGGGCAGCACGCTCGCGAAGGTGATGGACCTCGAGAAGTGGGAGAAGAAGGTCCTCTCCGGGGAGGAAGGCCTGGAGAGGCTGCCCGCCGAGGA
>JAYTCP010000378.1:0-2304 GCA_043736435.1 Planctomycetia bacterium
CGAGGATCACCTCCAGATCCGGGAGATGGTCCGCGAGTTCGCGGTGCGCGAGGTGGCCCCGATCGCGGCCGACCTCGACGAGCACAAGCGCTTCCCGCACGAGACGATCCCGAAGCTCGCGGAGCTCGGGCTCCTCGGCGTGCCGTTCCCGACCGAGTACGGCGGCGCGGGGCTCGACCACGTCGCCTACGTGATCGTCGTCGAGGAGCTCTCGCGCGTCTGCGGGACCACGGGCATCACGGTCGCGGCGCACACCTCGCTCGGCGCGACGCCCATCTACGCATTCGGCACCGAGGAGCAGCGCCGTCGGTGGGTGCCCAAGCTCGCCGCGGGCGAGAAGCTCGCCGCGTTCGCGCTCACCGAGCCCGCCGCGGGCTCCGACGCGAAGGCCACCAAGGTCCTCGCCCTGCGCCAGGGCGACCAGTGGGACGTCAACGGCACGAAGATCTACTGCACGAACGGCACCCACGCCGGGACCATCGTGTTCACCGCGCGCACCGATCCCGCCTCGACTGGCGCCGACAGCATCAGCGCGTTCGTCGTCGAGAAGGGCACGCCCGGCCTCGTCTACGGCAAGCTCGAGGACAAGCTCGGCCTGCGCGGGAGCGACACGCGCGAGCTCGTCTTCCAGGACTGCAAGATCCCCGCCGACAACCGCCTCGGCGCCGAGGGCGAGGGCTTCCCCGCCTTCATGAAGACGCTCGAGGGCGGCCGCATCAGCATCGGCGCGATGGCGCTCGGGCTCGCCCAGGGCGCGCTCGACGTCGCGTTGCCCTACGCCCGCGAGCGGCTCCAGTTCGGCAAGCGGCTCATCGACCACCAGGCCGTCGGTAACCGCCTCGCGGACATGGCGATGGAGATCGCCGCCGCGCGCAACCTCGTCTACGAGGCCGCCTGGCGCAAGGACCGCGGGCTCCCGTTCGCCGTCCAGGGCTCGTACGCGAAGCTCTTCGCCTCCGAGGTCGCCATGCGCGCGGCGCACTCGGCCGTCCAGATCCTCGGCGGCGTCGGCTACACGCGCGAGGTCCCCGCCGAGCGCATCCTCCGCGACGCGAAGCTCACCGAGATCGGCGAGGGCACGAGCGAGATCCAACGGATGATCATCGCCCGCTTCCTCGACCGCCAGGGACCCTAGTGCCCTGGTTCGGCGGCGGGGCGAAGGCCCTGGTGCGCGACGGGCTCGCGCGTCTCGCCGCGGACGATCCCGAGGGTGCCGCACGGCTTCTCTCCGAGGCGCTGCGCAAGCGGCCGAACGATGCCCATGCGAGCTACGCGCGCGGGCGCGCCCGCGTGGCCCTCGGCCAGCCCGACAAGGCCGAGCAGGACTTCGGCGCCGCCGTGGCGGCCCTCCCGACGTGGCCGTGGGGGTGGTTCGGCCGTGCCTGGACCCGCCTGCGGCGCGGCGACCTCGACGGCGCGATCGCCGACTACGGGCGCGGGCTGGCCCTCGATCCCGCCCAGGCCGAGGCATGGTTCAACCTCGCGCAGGCCCGCGCGCAGAAGGGTGACGTCGCCGGCGCCCTCGCGGACCACGCCCGCGCCGTCGCGGCGAAGCCCGGCTGGGCCGCGCCTCTCCACGCACGCGCCCTGCTCAAGCGCGCGCGGGGCGATCTCGCGGGGGCCCTCGACGACCTCACGCTGGCCGTGGGCGCCGAGCCGGGCCGCGCCGACCTGTGGGCCGCCCGCGGGGCGGTGCGTCGCGCCGCGGGCGATCCCACGGCCGCGATCGCGGACCTAAAGAAGGCCGTCGAGCTCGACCCGCGGAAGACCGGCCCCTGGTGCGCCCTCGGGCACGCCCACCTCGCCCAGGGCGCGCCCTCGTACGCCGCGACGGCATACACGCGCGCCCTCGAGCTCGATCCTGAGCGCGCCGACGCCTGGTATGGGCGCGGCACCGCGCGCAGCCTCCTCGACGACCACGAGGGTGCGCTCGCCGACTTCGACGCGGCCCTCGACCGCGATCCCGGGACGGCGTTGGACTGGTACGCGCGCGGGTACGAGCACCTGGCGAAGGGACGCCTGCCCGCCGCCGAGACCGACTTCGGGCGCGCGGCCGACCGCGACCCCGCGTGGCCCTGGGCCTTCGTCGCCCGCGGGGATGTCCGCGCCGCGCGGGACGACCTCCCCGGCGCCGTGGCCGACTACGACCGGGTCCTCGAGCTCGACCCGACGTGTCTCGAGGCCCTCGCGAACCGCGCCGTCTGCCACGCGGCGCTCGGCGCCTTCGACGTGGCCGAGGCCGACCTCATCCGGGCGCCGGCGGCGTCGCCCCGTGCCCATCGAGCCTCGGCGCGGGCGAGCGCG
>JAYTCP010000379.1:0-9555 GCA_043736435.1 Planctomycetia bacterium
GTCCAGAAGTCGCCCTTGTTGCTGCTTCCCACCTCCGCGATGCGATCCACCCAGATCTCGTGCCCGAGCTTGTGGACCAGCGTGTCGAATCCCAGCCGATCGGCCGCGAACAGGAGCCATGGGACGGAAATGGCGACGGCTGTCCCGGCGACCGCGAGCCACGCGCGCACGCCCCCGCCGCCCCAGGAACCGCGAGCCGCGAAGCCCCAAAGCATCGCCACGGGCACGACGTACCCGACGGCGGCGATCTTGCCGACGGCCGGGGCGATGGCGCCGACGATCCAGATCGCGAGGGCGGCGACCCCGAGATAGGGCGCCCACGCGCGCCACGAGCGGGCCAGGCGGCCCTCGCCCCTGAATCCCACGTACAGGACGACCGTCGGCACCAGGAACAGGAGGACGATCGGTCCCTTCGTGAGCAGGCCGATCGCGACGCCGGCGCCGCAGACGAGCGCGGGGCGCAGGGACTTCCGGTCCGGCTCGAGGAGGAAGAAGGCCCCGAACAGCGCGAGCGTCGCCCCGAGCGCCAGCATCGTGTCGACGGTCCCGTCCCTCGCCATCTCGAACGCGAAGGGAGCCACCGCGGCGATGGCGGCCGCGAGGAGGGCGGTCCGCGCGTCGAGCGTCCGGCGAGTGGCGGCCCATGTGACGAGCAGGATGCCGAGGACGGACAGCGCGGACGCGAGGCGGACCGTGGTCTCGGTGACGCGACCTCCGCCGAGCCGGGAGAGCCCCACGATGGCCCAGTAGAAGAGCGGCGGCTTCGCCAGGTAGATCTCGTCGCCGCGCTTCGGGATGACGTAGTCGCCCGTCCGGATCATCTGCTGTGCGACGAGCGCCCGGGAGCTCTCCATGGAGCGGGTGAAGTCGAGGCGGTCCGCCCCGAAGGCCCAGAGCACCAGGGCGGCGGCCAGGATCGCGCCCAGCCACGCGACCTCTCGACCCCGCCCGAGCGGAGGTTCCGGGAGCCGGCAGCTCCCGCCGGGATCCGCGCCGGCCGGAGATTCGCTGGGGGTCACGTCGAAAGCGTCCTGCGGTGGCGCGGGATGCTACCAACGCCGCGTCGGTACCGACGATGATCCGGGGCGAGGCTCCCCGGGATCAGGGCCCGGCGTCCTTCGGATTCGCAGTCGATGCCGTAACCGACTCGGAACGAGCGGCTTACGGCGAACGCCCGAGCCCGCGCGAGGCGGCGAGCAACATCCATGGTCCCGACCTTCCGGCGTCCCAGGGGAACGTGGCTCCCCATTGTGGGCCTCGCGCGGAGCACCCTCTGCATCGCCGAAACAGCCATCAGTGCCGGCAGGAGAGCCGGCCGCGTCACGCCACGCTCGAGGGGCGGATCGTCGATCGGGCCGGCGATGGGATCGCGCGTGCCCAGGTAAGCGCCACTCGCTTGAACGCCTCTACCCATGAAACCGACGTCATCTGGCGCGTTGCGACGGACGCCGAAGGGCACTTCCGGGCGGCGATTCCGCCCGACCCCGAAACTTCCTTCTTGGTCGAGGCCCCAGGCTTCCGTGGGCATCGCTTCGAAGTCGATCTCGGCGGCGACCACGTGGTCGTACCCCTGTGGCGGGAGGTCCTAGTCCGGATCCGCGTGAGGTTCGACGGAGTGCACCCCGCCGACGGGAGCCGGCTGAGAGTCGTGCTTCTCGGCCTCGAAGGCCAGGAGGACGGGTGGGCCCAGGTCCAAGAGGTGACGGAGGGCTACGGCTGCCCCCTGGGGCCGCCGGCGTCCTTGCTCCCAGTCGTGGAGCGTGCTCACGCCGATGCCCACGGCCCCCGCGAACTCCTCCTGGGTCATGCCGACGAAGCGCCGCAGGGCCGCCAAGCCCTTGCCGCTGCGCACCTCGCCGCGGCACAGGCGTCGACGCACGGCGCCGGGGAGCGCGCGCGAAAGGTCCGCTTCGGTCAGTTCGGAGCGGTCGATTCTCATGACGGGGTCAGAGTCTCTGGCCGCGCGCGGGTTGGCCCCGCAGGAGGAACGTCTTGGGGAACTTCCCTTCACCGCAGATCTTGAAGGACCCGAAGTCCTTGAACCACGGACCGACCGGCGCATCGGGCGCCGACTCGCGCCACGCCTTGAGTCTCAGGAGATCCTCACCCGAGATCTCCCGCTCGCGCGCCCGAAGGAACAGGTGGACCTGGAGCGCCTCGGGCAGGTCCGTCCACTGGATCTTCGGCATCACTCACCGAAGGTCAAGCGGGCGAGCTCCTGGGTGAGGCGCTTCTGCTCGGCAGGATCCTCGGCCTCGCGGAGTTGCTCAAGGAGGTCGAGGTAGTGGCGCTTCTCTCGCTCCTTGGCCTCGAGGCCGGACTCGATGAGGTCGACGATGACGCGACTCGCGCTGGTTCGCCGGGCGTTCGCCAGGGCCTGGACTCGCCGAGCGACGCGGCCGGGGAGACTGACGCTCTGTCGGGTGGGCTTCTCGCGGGTGGGCATGGCACCAAGATACACCACGTTGCACCACCCGTCTACGGGAGTGCGCTCGGGCCCGGCTGGCCAGCTCATACACCCGGCTCGCTGCCCTTCTCTTGTTCGAACGGCGATGTGGGCCCCCACACCCATCAACTCCTGTGAACTCGCGCGGGTGGGGCCGAGAGCGGGGAGAGCCAGAGAGGTTTCGGGGCCTCTCCCACTTGACACACGGGGGGCGTAGCGGGGGCCGTGATGGCGGCGCCGTCGCGGGACGTCGCCGCAACTCACGACGGCGGCGCAGGTTACGGCGCCCTCAGCAGGAGACCCGCAGAACGCCATCGCGGCGCGGTTTCTCTCCGCGCGCGATCCGAACGAAGAAGTGGCTCCCCAATCCGCGCGCGAACCTGGGACCGACGGCTGAACGGCCGGCGGCGCATCGTTGTACCTGCTTCCGCGGCCCGCCCCTCCGTCGCATCGTGCCGGCCTCCCTCCGTTTTGCGAGGGTGCCTGCTGCTCCGTTCCGTAGGGTGACCCCGCCCCATGCCGCTCCTCTCCCTCGCGCACGTGACGATGCACTTCGGGGGCCCCGTCCTCCTCGACGACGTCTCCCTCGACGTCGAGCCGGGCGACAAGGTCGGCGTCGTGGGCCAGAACGGGGCCGGCAAGAGCACGATCCTGAAGCTCCTGCTCGGCCTCCACGAGCCCACGTCGGGCCAGGTGTTCCGCCAGCGCGGCGTCCGCGTCGGCTACCAGGCGCAGGAGCTCGTCGCCGATCCGAAGGCCACGGTCTACGAGGAGATGCGGCGCGTGTTCGCGGAGGCGCACGAGCGCGACCGTCGCCTGCGCGAGATCGAGGAGCGGCTGGCCGACGCCCCCCCCGATCCCGAGCGCGGACGCCTGCTGGGCGAGTACGAGACGCTCTCGCACGCGCACGAGCAGACGGGCGGGTACGAGGTGGACCGCCGCATCGAGACGGTGCTGTCGAGCCTCGGCCTCCCCGAGAACGCGTGGCACCAGCCGATCGAGGGCTTCTCCGGCGGTGAGCGCAACGTGATCGGCCTCGCGCGCGTGCTGCTCGCCGAGCCCGACGTGATGCTCCTCGACGAGCCGTCGAACCACCTCGACATGGACGGCATCGAGTGGTTCCTCGACTTCGTTCGCCGTACGCCCGCCGCCGTCGTCATGGTGAGCCACAACCGCCATCTGCTCGACGCCACGGCGCAGTCCATCTGGGAGGTGCGCGGCGGCGGCGTGACGATCTGGACGGGCAACTACGGCGACTGGCAGCGGCAGAAGGCCGAGGCGCAGGCGCTCCAGGAGCGGCAGTACAAGGCGCAGCAGCGCCTCATCAAGCGCATCGAGTTCCAGGCCCGGCGCCTGAAGGACATGGCGAAGGCGTACGACGACCCGGGCCAGGCGCGTCGCGCGAAGGCGATGATGCGGCGCATCGAGCAGCTCGACAAGGTCGAGAAGCCCGACGCGGGCGACCGCGTGTTCGCGGCGGGCTTCGACGGCGGCACGCGCAGCGGGCGCATCGCGCTCACGGTGAAGGACCTCACGTTCGCGTACGGCGATCGCGTGATCTTCGACCGGGCCTGCGTCGAGCTCGAGTACGGGGAGCGGGTCTGCCTGGTGGGCCCGAACGGCAGCGGCAAGACGACGCTCTTCCGTCAGATCCTCGAGCACGGCTCCTGGGAGAATCCGACCGTGCGGCTCGGCAAGTCGGTCGTGGTCGGCGAGTACCGCCAGATGCATGACCTCCTCGACCCCGAGGCCACGCTCCACGACTGGACCTGCGACGTCACGAAGCTCTTGCGCACGCCCGCGGCCGAGCTGCTCCACCGGTTCCTCTTCACCTACGAGGACCTCGAGCGCCGGATCGCCACGCTCTCGGGCGGCGAGAAGAGCCGTCTCCAGCTCGCGCGGCTCGTCCAGAAGAAGGTGAACTTCCTCCTCCTCGACGAACCGACGAACCACCTCGACCTCGCCTCCTGCGAGCAGCTCGAGGACATGCTCGAGGAGTTCGACGGCACCCTCCTCGTGATCAGCCACGACCGCTGGTTCCTCGACCGGCTCGTCAACCGCGTCGTCGAGGTCGTGGACCGGAAGCTCGTCTCGCACCGTGCGACGTTCGCCGAGTGGTGGGCGATGAAACGCGCCGAGGGGGCAGGGCGCCACCGTGCGCTCGAGCTGCGCAGCGTGAAGTCCGCCGCCGAGGACGCCGCCTCGAGCGCCGAAGAGGACCGCGAGCGCCGCAAGGCGCGCCAACGCGAGGCCCGCCGCCTCCAGACCGAGATGCGCACGCTCGAGGGGAAGATCGCGAAGCTCGAGGACCGCCAGCGCGAGCTCGACGCGCGCCTGGCCGAGGCGTGGGGCCCGGGTCGCGACCGCAAGGAGGCGGAGACGCTGACCGCCGAGGCGGCTGCCCTCAAGCGCGACGTGGATGCCCTCTACGCGAAGTGGTCGGCCGCGGGCGAGGCCCTCGAGGCCGCCGGCAGCGCCGACGGCGGCGAGACGGCCCCCGCCTGACGCATCGGGAAGGGCCCGTGGAATCTCGGGGGCGGCGGGGGTCTAGAACTGCTCGCTTGTGTCAGACACAAGCGGTTAGTTCTGGCCGTCGGCGACGGCCCGCCAGCGCCCGCGGATCGAGCCGCGCAACGTCGATCAGAAGTCGAATTCGAGCGAGATCACCGGGGCGATCGTGAACAGCCAGCGATCCTTGCCGGAGTCGACGATCAGGTTGCGGGCGGCAGAGGTGTAGTCGGCATGCATGTTGATGCCGGCCCGGATGCGCCAGTTCTCGCTCAGGATGTAGCCGATGCCCGCCTCGGCGTAGATGCCGAAGCCGGAGTCGTTCTCGAGGAAGTCGGTGGTCCAGAAGTACTCGGGGCCCCCGCCGACCCACCAGTACAGGTTGCCCTTGTCGAACGTGCGCTCGTAGTAGGCCTTCACGCCGACGTGGTTGAAGCGGCCGCTGTCGACCCCGTACCCCTCGACGTCGAACTTCTCCGAGTGGGTGCGGAAGAAGCCCTCGACCGCGAAGCAGGTGCCGCAGAGATTGCGGCCGAAGTCGGCGCCCAGGTAGAGGCAGCAGGCCTCGCCCGCGTCGTCGCCGAACTGGAAGGGGTAGCCGCCCACGACGCGCACGCGCCAGTTCCAGCGGCAGCTCTCGCAGGGCAGGCCGCAGAAGGCCGGCGCGGGAGCGGGCGCGCAGGCGTCGGCGGGCGCCGCGCAGGCGATCCCCACCGGGTCGGGGCGTGCGACGTCGGGGCGTGCGACGTCGGGGCGTGCGACCGGGCGCGCGACGCGGCCGGCCTCGGTCCGCGTCGCCGGGACGGAGGCCTCGGGGGCGAACGCGACGGGCTCGGCCCCCGATCCGCGCCAGTTCGTCCGGGTGCAACCGGTCGCGGCCGCGAGGACCGCCGTGAGCAAAAGAACCAGCCGGGTACGACCCATCAGTGACTCCTCCAGCTTCTGCGGACCCAGGACGCGCAGCCGGGGAGCGTACACGTCGAGCCCGACGGTGACTACCTCTTCCCTCCTCCGCCGGTCCCGCCTCCGACCCTCGGGTGACAAGGTGTCAACGTGGTAACCAGCACCCCGGGGCTCTCGTCCCCCCCGCGCCCCCCATGGTGTCCAACTACCTCTTTCCCTCGGGGCCCCACGTCGGGTTGAATGCGGGACGGCACTGAGGACTCGCTTTCGAGCCCCTCGGTCCGCTCGGGCCCAGGCGGGTCCGGGCCGGTGCCCGCCGTGGGCTCGGCGGGGCAGGTGGGGCTTCTGGGAGGTGCGCATGGTGGGTTCGCGTCGTCAGCTTCGACCCCTCGGGAAGGCTCGACCCTTCCGCGCGATCGCCATCGCGTTCGTCACGGTCTTCCTGGCCCTGTCGCAGGCCGCCTGCGGGTGCGGCTGCGAGGACGAGCCGAACCGGCCGCCGGGCACCCCTGGGGGCTGCGTCCTCGGCGGCAAGGTGTTCATCGACGCGAATCGGAACGGGTTGGACGACCTGGGCGAGACGCCGGTCCCGGCCGTGCCGGTCACCGTGTTCAAGTGCGACGGGTCCATCGAACGCCAGATCCTGACGGGCGTGGACGGGACCTGGCAGATCACGATCGCCTCGTGCGTCCCGGCCGACCGGTACCTGATCCGCTACACCGACTGGCCGGTGCAGTACGAGGCCGGGTTCTTCGGCCCGGACAGCGAGACCGACATCCAGATCTCGCAGCCGAACGACCTGCACAACCACCTCGGCCTCCAGGTCACCGAGCTGCCGGCGTGCAGCCCGAGCGACCCGTTCACGCCGCAGATCGCGACGGCCTGCTACCTGAAGGGCGTCGCCCCGGGCAAGACCCAGCCCGGCTACGTCTCGTTCCCCTGGGACGCGGTGGGCAAGCCGCCGATGTACGGCGGCGTCGGGCCGAGCCCGGCGGTGAGCGCTGCGATCCAGGACGTGGGCAGCGTGTGGGGTGCGGGCTGGAACGAGCCCACGCGCCGCCTCTACACGGGCGCCTACCTCCGCCGCGGCGCGGGTCTCGGGCCCCAGGGCATCGGCGGCATCTACCAGTTCGACTGGAGCGCCCTGACGCCCCCGACGGGGGTCGAGACCTCGTTCAGCATCGACGGCATCGTCGCCTGCGACGGCGCCACGATCCGCTGCGACGACCCTATGGCGCCGCTCGTCCGCAGCGCGGTGCCCGGCAACGACAACTTCCTCGAGAGCGCGGAGCCGTTCTTCAGTCGCGACAACGACTCGTTCGGCAAGACGGCGCGCATCGGCCTCGGCGACCTCGAGATGGGAGAGGACGGCAAGACTCTCTGGATCGTGAACTGCTTCCAGCGCTCGCTGGTGACGGTGGACGTGGGCGACCCCGCGGTGCTGCCGCCCACGGCAAAGGTCTGCCAGTACCCGATCGCGAGCCTCCCCGGGGCACCCACCTGCACGGGCGGCGTGCTCCGTCCCTGGGGCCTCAAGATGCACGGCGGCCGGGGCTATCTCGGCGTCGTCTGCACCGGCGAGACGTCGCAGGTGCGGGCCGACATGAGGGCGTTCGTCCTGTCGTTCGACCCGAACAACCCGAACGCGGGCTTCACGACCGAGATCCAGTTCCCCCTGGTCTTCAAGCGCGAGGAGACGGTCCCGCAGCAGGCAGGCGGCCAGACCGACTGGCAGTGCTGGGCGAATCTGCCGACGCAGGTCTCCCTCTACGGCCAGAATGGCGGCAACAACGCGGGCTCCTACCCCCAGCCCATCGTGAGCGACATCGAGTTCGCCGAGGACGGCGACATGATCATCGCGATGATGGACCGCATGGGCCTCCAGCAGATGGAGATGGACTTCACCCCGTTCCCCTCGGCCACCACGCAGGCCAGCTACATCGGCCCCGCGGGCGACATCCTCCACGCGTGCCGCCTCGGCAACGGGACGTTCGCCCTCGAGGGGAGCGCGAGCTGCCTGATCGACAACGACCTCGGCGTGCGCGTCGGGACCGTCGGCACTGCGTACACGGACGACGGCCCGAACGGGGTGGGCGAGTTCTACTGGAACGACTCGGAGATCAACCACCAGGAGGGCAGCCAGGGCGCCCTCGCGCTGCTGCCCGGCACGACGCAGGTGATCTCGACGGTCTTCGACGCGGTGGACACGCCTCGCGGCCAGGGCATCCACACCTACAGCACGAACGACGGTCTCCTCGCGCGAAACTACCTGGTCGCGCGCACCGACCCGGGCAACGCGGGCATCAACAAGGCCATCGGCCTTGGCGACATCGAGCTGCTCTGCGTCCAGTCCTACGCGCAGCACCTCGACATGTGGATCGGCGGACGCGTCTGGATCGACTCGGACGCGGACGGCCTCCAAGACCCCTGCGAGCCCGGCATCGCCGGACTCACGGTCGAGTTCCTCTGCGATGGCGTCGTACAGGGCAGCACCGTGACCGACAGCCAGGGCCGCTACTTCTTCCGCTCGCAGGATCTCACGTGCGACGTGGTGTCGTGGAACGTGACCCGCTACCGCGCCCGCGTGAGCCTCTCGGCCACGCAGGTCGGCGGACGCGTGCTCACGACGCTCAACGCGGGCGGAGACGACCGCCGCGACAGCGACGGGACGGCCGGCGGCGGCTTCGCGTCGGTCCCCCTCCTGACGCCCGGCTTCGGCCAGGCGAGCTACACGTCCGACTTCGGCTTCCGCAACTAGCCGAAGGCGATCAGCGATCGCCGCCTTCGCCGGCCTCGTCCTCGGGCGCATACGCGCAGCCCAGGCGGCGGCAGTGCTTCGCATCGACCGGCATGTCGGCCGCGAGACCGGGGCACCGTCGCCCCTTGAGCTTCGCCGCCGCGAACGAGCGCAGCGCCGCGACGCCGGCGGCGACGCTGCCGCGGGCCCGGCCCGCGAGCGTGGCGGGGAAGAGCTCGAGGTCGACGATCGCGCGCACGCCCGTGGCCCAGCGCGCCTTCCACGGGTAGCACCCGTCGAGCAGGTCGAGCTCGGTCCGCCCGCGCTCGAGCACCTCGTCCCGCAGGACGTGGGCCCGGAGGACGACGCCGGCCCCCGTCGCCGTGAACTCGGGATCGATCCCCGTCTGGAACAGGAGGGTCGTGCCCCCCTGGTGGAACCCGTACACCGAGGCGACCGCGCGCGCCCCGTCGAAGAGGAAGCCGAGCAGCAGGCGATCGGTCGCCGCGAGACGCCTCGCGAGCGTCGTGTGGAACGCGCGCAGATCCTCGCCCCGGAACGCGCTCTCCTTCCCCCTGTCAACGAAGCGGCGCTCGTGAAGGTCGAAGAGGGTCGCGATCGCCTCGGCGCACTCCGACGGGTCGCGGATCCAGCGGAGCGCGGCGCCCTCGCGATCCCAGAACCGCCGGCACTGACGCTGGACCTCGTGGCGCTGGTGCTTCGAGAGCCCCGCGAGGAACGCGGTCCACCCGGTCCGGTGCGTCAGGAACGGCGCCATGGTCGCGACGCGCTCCGTGTACGGGACCGCGGCTGCCCGGGCCCGCGCCGCCGCGAGGAGCGCGCCGTGCTCCGCGAGCCGATCGAGCCGGACGCGCGGCGCGCCGCTCGTGACGAGCACGTCGAGCGCTCCCTCCGCGACGGCGGCGGCCTGGCCCGGGGCCGCGACGACGTCCACGTGGGC
>JAYTCP010000380.1:0-2599 GCA_043736435.1 Planctomycetia bacterium
TCGCGTCGTGGGCCGGGAGCGAAGCCGGCACGGCCCCCGCCGCCCCCAGGATCCCAAAGAGGCCTCCATGGCAACGTGCCCGCCCCGTGCCCGAAACCGTGCGCTGGGCGCAGCCCTGATCGGGAGCCTCGCGTTCGCGGGGCTCCTGCGCGACGCCCGGGCCGACGAGGTCGAGCTCACGGGCGGGTCGCGCCTGACCGGAATCGTCCTCGAGAGGTCGGAGGCGGGTGTGCGGCTCCTCCTGCCCGGCGGAGACGAGATCCGCCTTTCGACCGCGGATGTCGCGCGGGTCCGGCCCGATCCGGAGGCGCCCGCGAAGGACGCGTTCCTGCGCTTCACGAAGGAGGGTGCACGGCCCGGCCTGCAGGCGGCGGTGCTCCACTACGTGAAGGCGGGCGCGCCCCGGGTGGACCTCGTCGGCGCGGTGCACGCGGCCGATGCGGCGTACTTCCGCGAGACGCAGCGCTGGCTCGACCGCGTGGACGTGGTGCTCTACGAGATGGTGAAGCCGAAGGACGCGGCGCCGTGGGCGCACCGGGAGGAGTCGGGCGGGCCCGAGAGCGCCGTGACGGGCTTCCAGCGGTCGCTCGCGCGCATGTTCGACCTCACGTTCCAGCTCGAGCACATCGACTATCGCCGGGCCCATTTCGTCCACGCGGACATGACCGAGGAGGAGTTCCTCGCGGCGGGCGGGGCCGGCATGACGAAGGAAGCCGAGGCCATGCTCGCGCGGGTGAAGCCGCTGCTCGCCATCGCGGAGGCCGCCATGCGTCCGTCCGCCGACGCGTCGGCCGAACGTCGCGCCTCGGCCGAGCGAATGCGGGCGAACGTGAAGGAGATGCTCGCGCGCATGCTCGGCTCCGTGGGCCCGAACGCCGGGCGGCTCCTCGGTGGCGGCGAGGGAGGCGACCTCCTGATCGGGAAGCGCGACGAGGTCGCGATGCGCCGGCTCGACGAGCTGCCGCCGGGGCTTTCGAGCGTGGCGATCTTCTACGGGGCGGCGCACCTCTCCGATCTCGAGAAGCGCCTCGTAGAGCGCGGCTACGTCCGCGCCGGCGGCCGCTGGGTCACCGCGTGGGACGTCTCGCCGACCGCGGAGGCGTCGCCCACCGCGCCCGCGACCCCGGAGCCCAAGCGCGAGCCGGCGCCCGCGACCCCTCCGTCGCCGACGAAGTAGCGACCCCCTCCCCGTGGCCCAGCAGGCGATCCGTTTCCGGGCGTACGAGGGGAGCGAGCTCGGGGCGCTCGTGCACCTTCCCGCCGGGCATGCGTCCCATCCCCGGAAGCGCTGGCCGTTCGTGCTCCACCTCCACGGGGCGGGCGAACGCGGCACCCACCCGCACGAGCTTCTCCGCAAGGACCTTCCTCGCCGGCTCGAGGATCTGCCCCGGTTCCCGTTCGTGGTCGTGTCGCCCCAGTGCCCGCCACGATCCTCGTGGGCGCGCCACCTCCTGACCCTGCTCGCGCTGCTCGACGAGCTCGTGCCCCTGCTCCGCGGCAACCCGCGCCGCGTGCACGTGACCGGACCGAGCATGGGCGGCGTCGGGACCTGGCTCCTGGCCGCCGCCGCGCCCGGGCGGTTCGCCTCGGCGGTGCCGATCAGCGCGTCGATTCCGCCGTTCCACGGGTGGCCGGGGAAGGCGGGCCGGCTGGCCTCCGTCCCGGTGCGCGCGTACCACGGGCGAGAAGACCCCGTGATCCCATTGCGGCACCCGCGGGCACTCCGGGCCGCCCACCGCGCGGACGGCGGGCGCTCGCGGCTGATCGTCCTGAAGGGCGTCGGGCACGAGGCGTGGGCACCGGCCTACGCGGACCCCGGCCTCTGGACGTGGGTGAAGAATCGGCGCCTGCCGCGCGGGTAGCCCGGGTGGCCCCCCGGAGTTGCGCATTTGTGTCAGACACAAACGCGCAACTCGTGGCCCCCCGCGCCTGAATCGTTCACCGGGGTGCCTCCCGGTACTGGATCGGACCGATTCCGCCGGGAATGGTTTTCCGGGGGCCCCGTTCGTTGGCTGGACGACCCGCGGAGCCTTCCCCCATGCGCTTGATCGTTTCTGCTCTGGTTGCTTCCCTCCTCCTCGCCGCTCCCGCGCCCGTACAGGCCGGTGGCAGCGGCTCCGGCACGGAGACGGCCGTTCCCCCGAAGAAGTCCTTCCGGGTGACCTTCCGCACGGTGATCCCGGCCTCGACAGAGGGGTCCAAGCGCGTCGAGGCCTGGATCCCGACGCCGTACCAGGACGACGTGCAGATCGTGAAGTCCCTCGAGGTGACCTCGCCCGTCCAGACCGAGCGGACGTTCGACAAGGAGACGGGCAACCGCTACCTCCACCTGGCGTTCGACGCGCGCCCGACCGAAGTCGTCGTGGAGTGGGTCGCGGTGATCGAGCGGACGGAGGACCGCGGCCAGAGCCAGGGCGCCGTGCTCGATGCGCACCTGAGGTCGGACGGCCTGGCCAGGGTCGACGGCAAGGCGCGGCTCCTCGCCGAGTCGCTGGGCGTCACGGACGCCGCCATCCCCGCGCGCGAGCGCGCGAAGACGATCTACGACCACGTGCTGCAGAGCATGGCCTACGACAAGGTCGAGCCGGGCTGGGGCAAG
>JAYTCP010000381.1:0-1789 GCA_043736435.1 Planctomycetia bacterium
ATGCCGAGTGACCCGTGGCCCGCCGATCGTGGTCCAGCTCGCACCGCGGCTGGCGTTCCGGCCCACGGGGATCCTTCTGGACGGGGAACCGTTCTCCGGGCCGACGGTCCGCTTCACGGTCCAAGAGGAGGGGGAGGCGGTCTGGATCGAGTGATCCCGGACCGCGCCTCCGGCTATACTTCGGCACACCGACCCGATCGATCTCGTGCCACCTCTCCGTCCATCCCTCGCGGTCGCGCTCTGTGCGCTGGCGGCCTGCCGCATCGAGACCCGTCCGCCCGCCGAAGTGGCGCAGACGCGGGCCACCGTCCAGGCCGCGATGGTGGAGCACTACCGTGCCCGGAATGCGTTCGTCGGCGACTCGGTCGAACTGAGCGTGACCCGCCGTCAGGTCGACGTGCGGCGCGACCTCGCGTCCGTCTGGGTCACCCTGCGCGAACGGCACCACCTGAGCGCCGACAGCGTCCGGGACACCACCCGCTTTGAACATCTCCTGCTGCGTCGCACCTATGGGGGTTGGATCGTCCTCTCCGCCGCTTCGGTGAGCCCACCCTGATCCGAGCGCCGTGGCAGCGGCAGGTGCTCCGCGGTGGCTTGATGGCGGTCGCCACCCTCGCGCTCGCGGCCGTCTGGCGCGAGGCGGCGATGGCCCGCGCCGCCTCGCTGGCGGAAGCCGATCGGCGCGCCGCCGTGCAGGTGGCCCACTACCTCAGCATCGTGGCGCCTCCGGGCGGCGGCGCGCGCTCCGGCGGGGACGCGCGCCTGTTGTCGGCGGCCGGGGCCCTTCTGGGCGCAAGCTTCTGGCAGGGCGGGGCACAGGTCTGGCTCGATCACACCCCCATCCTCTCGGGCGACACCGCGGGCACCCACGCGGCCGTCGCGCCGCTCCTTCATTTGGACGGCTCACCCCGGGGTGCGGTGGCCGCGTGGGGGAGTGTGCCGAGTGCCGGTGACGCGGCGATGGTGACCGTCAGCGGTTCGCTCGCACTCGCGGCGATGCTTGCGGCAGGACTGGTCGGGTCCGCGGCCCAGCGCCGGCGGACCCGAGTGATCCTGGTCGGTCTCACCCTCGCCGTGGTGGCCAGCGGGATCGCGGGCCAGGTCGGCGCGGTCCAGGCGGCCCAACGGGCGGCCACCGACGCGGGGCTCCTGCGGACCCGACGGGTCCTGGAAGTCGGCGGGGTGAACGGGAGGTTGCCGTCGGCCGCGGTGGACGACCTCGCGCCGGGGCTCGTCGTGAGCCCGCTCCGCGCAGCTGACGTGGTGCGGGACAGCCTCGTGGCCCGCGACACCAGCGGCGCCTGGGTCATCGCCGTGGCGGGCCAGGGCCGGGCGTGGCGCCTCGTGGACCGGGGATCGGCGGAGGCGGTCGCCGGGGTCCAGGCCCGGATCCTCGGCCTCGGCCTCTTCGCGCTGCTGGTCACCTTCGCCGCGGCGGCGCTCCCGCCGGGCGCGGGTTACTTTACGAAGTCCCGGCCCGACCCCCGAGCCCCCGCGTGACCACGATTCCACTCACTCCGATCCCCGGACCGACCCTCCTCGGCGGCGTCGCGAAGCTGCTCTCGGCCGGCCACGGCCCCGAGGACACGCTCACCGGCGTGGCCGACCTGTTGCACCGGGGGCTCCCGGCCCTGGAGGTCGCGGTGTGGTTGCGGGAGCCGACGGCGACCGAATTCCGCGCCATTGTCGCCCCTCCCAACGCGCGGGTGCCGGGCCGGCGCACCTCCAGCGCATTGCAGGCGCTCCTCGACGACCGCGAACCCAGCGTCCACCGGTTCAACCTCGTGCA
>JAYTCP010000382.1:0-3237 GCA_043736435.1 Planctomycetia bacterium
GCTGCGGGGACGGCGAGCGACGGCTCGGTCGAGCCCACGCTGTTCGACCAGACCGACGCGCAGGGCCGGTTCACCGTCGAGAACATCCCGCCCGGCTCCACGTACACCGTCGTCGTCTGGTTCGCGCCGGGCTACCGCGGCTTCGGCCAGGGCGAGGAGACCGCGATCAAGCGCGGCGTCGGCACCGGAAGTCGCGACACCGAGCTCGTCCTCAAGAAGGCCGAGGCCGGCGAGTTCGGCATGCCGGGCATTCCCCGTCCTCCCGGCACGGGCGGCACGCCCGGCATGGGCGGCGGCGTCGTGCCGATTCCGGCGCCCGGCATGGGCACGGGAATCCCCGTCCCCGGCATGGGCGGCTAGCGCTCGGTCCGCCTCGAAGGGGCCGACGATCATGGGGGCGGCGGGGGTGAGCCCCCCGCGCCCCCCGTATTCCCGAAGCGGTTCGGGTACCCTCGGATGCGATGCGTCGCCGACCGATCGCCCTCGCGCTGCTGCTCGCCGCGATCGGGGGCGTGATCGCGCTGGCGGTCGATCGCGGCGTGTTCGCCGCGCTCGGCATCGGGGCGGGCGACCCGGATCGCGCGGGGGACGCGCCCGACGCGTTGGCCGAGGGGGCGGACGATCTCTCCGCGGAGGCGCGTGCGGAGGCGTCGAGGCTCCAGGGCTTCCCCGGGCTGCGGGCGTCGCGCCGCGGGACCGGCTCGCTCGTGGGGCAGGCGATCCTGTTCGTCCAGGGGAAGGGCGAGATGCCGCTCGAGGGCGCGGCCATCGAGGTCGTGGGCTTCGAGGACGGGCGCGAGGTGCGCGCGGAGGCCGCGTCGGACGCGCGCGGCGCGTTCACGGTGGCGCCGTTGGCGGTGGGGGCGGGCTACGTTCTGCGGGCGCGGATGGCGCCGCACGCGGATCAGATCGTGCGCGGGCTCGCGGTCACGGACGGGCGGGCGACGGACGCGGGGAAGCTCGTGTTCGGCGCGCCGACGTCGCTCTCGGGCGCGGTCGTGGACGGCGCGGGGCGGGCGGTCGTGGGGGCGATCGTCGCCGTGGAGCGCGACGGGGCGCGCGACGGCGGGTTCGACCTCGGGCGCGCGCTGCGCGAGCTGTCGGCGGCGCCGGGACCGCTCGCCCAGGGACGGACCGAGGCGGACGGGCGCTTCTCGCTGAAGGGGCTGTCGCCGGGTCGGTACGCCGTGCGCGTGACGCACGGCGGGCACGCGGGGCGCCTCGTGGGGGGCGTGTACGTGACGGCGGACGGCACGTCGCCCGACGTGCGGGTGGTGCTCGAGCCCGGGGCCGGCTTCGAGGGGCGCGTGCTCGACGAGGCGGGGCGCGGGCTGCCCTCGGCGACGGTCGTGGCGGTGGCCGTGCGGACGGAGAAGGGCGAGGGGCTCGACCGCCAGGAGACGAGGAGCGACGCCGACGGGCGATACCGGCTCGACACGCTGACCCAGGGCATGACGTACTTCGTGGAGGCGTACCTGGAGCGCTTCGCGCCGCTCGGGCTGATCCGGCCCGCGCGGGGCGTGGCGGCGCTCGACTTCACGTTGACGCTCGGCGGGCGCCTCGAAGGGCGCGTCACGGACCGCGGGAGCGGACAGGGCGTCGCGGGCGCCGAGGTGCTCGCACTCACGGGGTTCGTCGGGAACGGCACCGCGCCGGTGTCGGGCGTGACCGACTTGACGGGGCGGTACGCGTTCCCGAACGTGATCCCCGGCCCGATCCTGCTCCTCGAGGTGCGCGCGCTCGGCTACGCCCGCGGGCTCCTGGGATACGACGCGAAGGCGCCGCGCGAGGTGAAGGGAGGCGAGACCCTCGCGGTGGACATGCCGCTCGATCGCGGCGGGCGCGTGCTGGGGACCGTGCGCGGCGAGGACGGCCGTCCCGTGCCGTACGCGAGCGTCGCGGCCACGATCCCGGGCGACCGGTTCGGCGGGGAGACGGCGGTGCTCTCGGACGCGCGGGGCGCGTACCTGCTCGAGGGGCTGCGGCCCGCGCGGTACACGATGGTCGTGACGGCGGCGGGCTACGCGTCGCCGACGGACGACGCCGAGGTCTTCGTGGACGTGAAGCCGGAGGGGGGCGACGTCGCGCGCGACTTCACGCTCCGCGACGGCGCGACGATCCTCGGCGTCGTGACGACGCCGGAGGGGATGGGCGCCTCGGGCACCCGGGTCGCGGTGCTGGCGCGGGACGTGCGCCGGTTCGGGGCGCGCGTGCGCGACCTGGTGGCGGTGACGGACGCGATGGGGGGGTACCGGATCGGGGGCGCGCCGCCGGGCGTGGACCTCGAGATCGAGGCCGTGAACGACGCGTGGGTGCGCACGACGTCGGGCGCGTTCCAGGCGAAGGGCGGCGAGGTCAAGACGATCGACGTGAAGCTGCGGCCGGGCGCCCGCATCCTCGGACGGGCCGTCGACGCGGCGGGTCGCGCGGTGCCGAGCGCGCGCGTGCGGTTCGGCCACCTCGAGCCCGACGAGGTGGGGCGGCTCGACAACAGCTTCCGCGCCGACGAGCACCTCGGGCCCCGCACGTTCGGCGCGGACGACGGCGGCTCCTTCACGTGCGACCGCGTGCCGCCGGGCGCGGTGCTGCTCAAGGTCGAGGCCGACGGGTACGCCGCGTGGTACCGCCGCGACCTGAAGGTGCCGGAGGAGGGCGACCTCACGGGGATCACCGCGACCCTCGAGGGGGTCCAGACGATCCGCGGCCGCGTGCTCGACGCGGCGACGGGCCGCGGGATCGGCGGCGCGTGGGTGTACGCGACCGCGCGCGATCCCGAAGGGCAGCCGAAGGACGAGGGCCTCGTGCGCGCCCTCGTGTCCGTCGAGTCGAAGCCCGACGGCACGTACGTGCTCGAAAAGGTGCCGCCCGGCACCCACGACGTCGCCGTGTGGCTCGCGCTCGGCTACAAGGCCGGCCGCGACCAGCCGGCGAGCCGCCGCGAGTCGACGGCCTCCGGCGCGACGGGCATCGACTTCCGCCTGGAGCCCCTGGTCCCCCCGGGCGACCTCCCCCCGAAGTAGCCGAAGGCTTCGGTCGGTTCGCTGCGCTCCGGGGGCACCGCTAACAAGAAGTCTCTGAGAGAGTGTGAGTTTTTCGCCATCGGCAGCGTGCGGGCTGCTCGTCGAGTCCCGTGCCGCGCGGCTGCTCGCCAAGGTGTCAACGTTGGCGAGCAGCCGCGCGGCACGGGACTCGACGAGCAGCCCGCACGCTGCCGATGGCGAAAAACTCACACTCTCT
>JAYTCP010000383.1:0-5389 GCA_043736435.1 Planctomycetia bacterium
CCGGGTATCCTCCCGGCCCGTCGGGCGATCGAGACGCCCCGTCTGTCGTCGAAGGGCGGCGATCGACGGGGCGCCCGACTCGCGCGGGTTCGGAATCGCGGTCCTCATGTCCAACCTCTTCGAGTGGTGTCTCGGCAAATTCTCGATCGACATGGGGATCGACCTCGGAACGGCCAACACGCTCGTGTGCGTGCAGGGTCGAGGCATCGTGCTGAACGAGCCGAGCGTCGTCGCCGTCAGGAAGGGGACCAACAAGGTGCTCCTCGACGGCCGCGCGGTGGGCGACACGGCGAAGGAGATGCTCGGCAAGACGCCGGGCAACATCGTCGCCATCCGCCCGCTGAAGGACGGCGTCATCGCCGACTTCGAGATCACCGAGGCGATGCTGCGCTACTTCATCCACAAGGTGCACGACCGCACCTGGGGCGTGCGGCCGCGCATCGTGATCGCGATCCCGTACGGCATCACGCCCGTCGAGAAGCGGGCCGTGATCAACTCCGCCGAGCGCGCCGGCGCGCGGAAGGTGTACCTGATCGATGAGCCCATGGCCGCCGGCATCGGCGTCGGCCTCCCGATCACCGAGCCGCAGGCGTCCATGATCTGCGACATCGGCGGCGGCACGACGGAGGTCGCCGTGATCTCCCTGGCCGGCATCGTGACGGCGAAGCCGGTGCGCGTGGCGGGCGACGAGATGGACGAGGCCATCGTCAACCACATGCGCAACACCTACAACCTGCTCATCGGGGAGCAGACCGCCGAGAAGATCAAGATCGGCATCGGGTCGGCCTACCCGCTCAAGCGCGAGATGACGATGGACGTCAAGGGCCGCGACCTGAAGCAGGGGCTCCCCCGCAAGGTCGTCGTCACGAGCGAGGAGATCCGCGAGGCCCTCCAGGAGCCCATCCGCCAGATCGTCGAGGCCGTCAAGAGCACGCTGGAGGCCACCCCGCCCGAGCTGGCCGCCGACCTCGTCGACAGCGGCATCGTCATGGCCGGCGGAGGGTCCCTCCTCCGTGGACTCGACCGCGTCATCGCCGAGGAGATCAACCTCCCCGTCCGCGTCGCCGAAGACCCCCTGACGGCCGTCGCCCGCGGGACGGGCGTGTTCCTCGAGAAGCTCAACGAGCTGCGATCGTCGTTGGACCAGGCCGAGGACTAGCGCTCCCGGATCGGACCTGGATCGGACCCGGAGCGGACCCGGAGACGACCCGAAGAGGCTCGCGCCAACCCCCGGCACCCCCGGAAGGGCAGAACGCGCTTGACGGGACCCCCCGCAGGGCGTGTAATCCCAGCCGTTGGGGTGTTTGATCCGAAGCGCCACCGCGGGTGGGGCCTCGGTCCGAGGGCCGTTCTCATGAGAGTCCGTTCGCGGCACGCCTGGTCCGCCGTGCTCGTCGCCCTGTTCGCCCTCCCCGTCCTCAAGCCCGACGGATTCCCCGGCCTCGAGGGCAGCCTCGACGGGTGGCTCAACTGGACCGGGCGCATGGGGCTCGGCAATCCGCACTCCTGGCGCATCGCGCCCGCGGGCGGGCCGGGCACCCAGCGCGAGAAGGACCTCGAGGTCATCGCCCTCGAGCAACGCGAGAGCTACTACCGCCTGCTCGACGAGCTGGTCCAGCGGCAGAGCCTTCGGGACGCCCTCGCCGGGGTCGAGCGCCTGCCTGTCGCGCTCGAGGCGCGCATCCTTCGGGCCCGCGATGCGTCGCCAAGCCGCCGCAGCCTCCTGATCGACCGCGGGGCCGCCGACGGGCTCGTCGAGGGCCTCGCGGTCGTCCAGGGCTCGCGCCTCGTCGGCCTGGTTCGGCACGTGGACGACCGCTCCTCCCGGGTGCAGCTCGTCACGGACTCCGCCTTCCGCATCGAGGTCGCCGTGCGGACCCAGGATGGCATGCGCGCCTCCGCCTACCTGCGGGGCGGCGACGACGACGCCATGCCGCTCCGGAACCTGCGCGCCCCGCCCGGGCTCGTGGTGCGTCGGGACGACCCCGTGCTCACGAGCAACGGCAGCGAACGGGTCCCCGACGGGCTCGTGGTGGGTCGCGTCACGCACGCGGACGACCTCGACATCGAGACGCTGCGCGACGTGAAGATCCGTCCGCTGTTCGACCTGGACGCGAGCACCACGGTCCTTGTCCTGCTTCCTGCCCGCTGATCCCCACCGCGACCGACCTCCGCGGACTGCGACGCACCTCGAACCGATGGGCCTCCTCGTCCTTCTCGCCCTCGCGCTCCTCGCCGCCGCCGTCCCCGACGCGGCGCCGCACGCCCTCGCGATCGACCTCCATCCGCCCGACCTCTTCCTGGCGCTCGCGGCCTACCTGGCCCTGCGCGGCCGCGGGTACCAGGCGGTGCCGTGGGCCATGGGGCTCGGCGCCCTGAAGGACTGCGCGTCCCTCGACCCGCTCGGGACGCACGCGTTCGTGCTCGGGACCGTGGCGTTCCTCCTCTCGAGCGGAAGGGAGCGGGCCGGCTCCGTGCGCGGCGTCACGCGCGCGCTCGCGGTGGGGGCGGCGGGGGCCCTCGCGCACGCGATCTACCTGGTGCGGAGCATCCCGGTGACGGGCGCGCTTCCGTCGGCCGCGGCGCTCCTCGACGGGCTGCCGATCGGGCTGTGGACGGCGGTCTTCGCGGCCCCGCTGCTGGCCCTCCTCGACCGGACGGGCGCCCTCGACGATCTGGCGGGGAGGCGCCGTGGGGTTCCATCGTAGGTTGAAGATCCTGTTCGTCCTGGTGGCCGTCGCGCTCCTCGGGATCTGGGTGCGGGTCTTCGAGCTCCAGGTGATCTCGGCCGAGACGTGGAAGGAGGAGGCCGACAAGCTGCGGCGCCGCTCCGTCCCGGTGGGGGGGCCGCGCGGGCGCATCCTCGACGCCGACGGGCAGGCCATGGCGTTGGACCGATCCATCGTCCACCTCGTCTTCCATCCCGGCGAGTGGGCCAGCCGCGAGCGCTTCCGATGCAAGGCCTGCGGCACGACGTCGTTCGTCCGCTCCCCGCGGTGGAGCGAGCGGCCCGATCGCGCGCCCCTGCCGCCGCGCAGCTGCGGCTGCGGCGCCAAGCGCGATGCGTTCGACGCGGTCCCTCCGCAGGACCTCTCCCCTCTCGAGGACGAGCTCCACCTGCCGCCCGGGACCCTCGCCACGGCGGCCGACGACCGGATGGCGGAGATCCTCGAGCGAGTCGAGATCTGGGTGGCCGACATGGCCCTGGGCCTGCGGGGGGAGACCTCCGTGGACGTGGTGGCGAGGCACCGAGGGGTCGCCCCTTCGGTCGTCCTCGAGGAGCTGGCCGGCAAGCTCGAGGAGCACGAGTTCGCCGTGGAGGACCTCCGCAAGTTCAAGCGGACCGACCTGTTCAGCCGCATGAGCCCGTTCCTGAGCTTTCGGCTGCCCAGCGGCCTCGAGGTCTCCGTGCGACGGATCGAGCAGGACGCAGAGCGCCTCCTCGAGCTCGACCGGGAGGGCCGCTACCGCGGGTTCCGCGCGGAGCCCACGACGGAACGCGGGTACCCCTACGGGGCGCTCGTGTCCCAGCTCCTCGGCTACACCCGGGTGTTCCGCGCGGACGAGGAGCGCCAGGAGTACAAGGCCTTCGTCGCGAGGTACGGGCCCGACGCCGC
Organism: Planctomycetia bacterium; assembly: GCA_043736435.1. Lineage (GTDB taxonomy): Bacteria > Planctomycetota > PLA2 > PLA2 > JAEUHO01 > JAYTCP01. The sequence continues at coordinate 3,618 of JAYTCP010000383.1, forward strand.
GCTGCAGAGCGACCGCCTCGGCCGATGCGGGCTCGAGGCCTGGTACGACGACGACCTCCGCGGCACGCCAGGGAAGATCGTGAACGAGCGGGACGAGGGAGGTGGCTTCACCGTGCGCCGCGTCGTGAAGCCGCCGGTGCAAGGCGACGACGTACGGCTCCACCTGAGCGCCGCCGCCTGCAAGGAGGCGACGGAGTCGCTGCGCTCCGTGGCTACGGACGAGGGCTTCCTGCCCGGCGGCCCGGCCTCCGGCGGCTTCGTCATGATGGACGCCGAGACCGGCGCCGTCCTCGCATGGGCGGAGACCCCCACGTTCGATCTCAACGACGACCTTCGGGTCGTGTCGTCGGCCCTCGACGAGGGGGATGCGCTGGAGGAGGCGGCGCGGCGCGAGGGACAGGGCGAGCCCGTGGCGTTCTCGACCCCGGTGCGCCCGGCGCTCTCCTACTCGCGGGTGGCGAAGCTCTCCGTCGAGCCCGGCAGCTGCCTGAAGCTCGTCACGGGCATCACGCTCCTCGAGTCGGGCCACCCCCTCGACGAGGACTACGTCTGCTTCGGGACCGGGCGCCGCAGCGTGAACGACTTCCCGCGGTGCTCCCACAATCACCCGAACCCCGTGAACGTCGAGAGCGCGGAGGAGCACTCCTGCAACCGGTTCTTCGCCGACATGTCGAGCGCGACGGAGCACTTCGCGCAACATCGGGAGCTGTTCCAAGTCTGGCGGCGGCGGCTCGGGATCGCCGAGCCGCCCGCGGCCGACCTCGGCGCCTCCCGCGGCCTCTATCCGGCGACCCTCGACCGTGGCAGGTTGCGCCAGGTGGCCATCGGGCAGGGCATGACGGCCACGCCCCTACAGATGGTGCGGGTGGCGGCCCTGCTCCAGAACGGCCACCTCCTGCCCTTCCCCCGCCTGGCGGCGACGGTCGGCGACCGCGAGGTGAAGGGGGGCGGGGTCGAGGTGGCTCTCGACCCTGCGACCGTGCGGCGCCTCCGGACGGGCATGCGCGCCGTGGTGCGGACGGGCACCGCCAAGGGGCGCTTCGACGGCCTTCCGGGCCTCGAGGACGCCGCCGTCTACGGAAAGACGGGCACGGCCGAGGTGACGGGCCTGAAGGACTGGGGCGTCGTAGCCGAGGAGCGCAACCCGCTCGCTCCGGAAGCGGGCGAGGGCGCCGTGGCGAAGCCGTGGCACCTCTGGTTCGTCGGCTACGCCGAGAAGCCCGGATGGCGCCCCGTCGCCTTCGCCATGGTCCTCCACGGCCGCGACAAGGGCGCGGGCGGCGACGCCGCGGCCCGGGCCGTCGCCCGGTTCCTCTCCTGGTGGTGGTCGCGATGACGTACGGCGAGCGCCTCAAGCAGGCGAGCTGGACGCCGTTCGTCCTCGCGCTCGGCCTCACCGCCCTGGGGCTCACCACGATCGGCACCGCCTCCGAGGGCCACACCCGCGCCTGGGCCTGGCTCCAGCTGCGCTGGGCGGTGGTGGGGGCCAGCGCCGCCCTCCTCGTGCTCGCCATTCCCTACCAGCGCCTCGTCCAGGCGGGGCCGGTCCTCTACCTCCTGGGGCTCCTGGGCCTCGTCCTCGTGCTGCTCGTGGGCACCGGCCAGAGCGCGGGCCGATGGATCCGCATCGGCGGCTTCAACGCGCAGCCCTCCGAGTTCATGAAGGTGCTCCTCATCCTCATGCTCGCGGGACGCATCCGCTACGACCGGGACCACAAGCGTTGGTCCGGCCTGGTCCTGCCCCTCGCCCTCACCGCGGTCCCCGCGGCGCT
>JAYTCP010000384.1:0-4477 GCA_043736435.1 Planctomycetia bacterium
CGAGAGGGAGGAGCGTGTTCTTGTCACCCGCGTAGGAGGGATCGCTTCGCGGCGGCGACTTCGGCACGCAGACACCCCCTTGGACACGCCAGGGCCGCATGCGCGGCCCCCAACCTCGTTCCTTCATGAATCAGTCGGGCTAGACCCGACGACGAGGCGTGCGCGCGGGTCCGGAGCCCGGGCGGTCGGGCCCGCGACGACGGGTAGACTCCCGCGGTGGCCGACTCGCTCAAGACGTTCTTCGACGCCGCGATCGTGCGGCGGATCGCGCGCGAGGTGCGCGGCGCATGGCCGGCGTTCCCGGAGCGCGCGTTCGCGCGCGACGCCGCGGCCGGGCTCGACCGCCTCGAGCTGATGGACCGCGCGAGGCACATCGCCGGGGCGCTCCGCCGCCACCTGCCCGACGATCCCGAGCGGGCGCTCGCGGTCCTCGTCGACTCGCTGCCCCCGGCGACCCCCGCAGGCGAGTCGGCGGGGATGGCGCCCTTCGCCTACCTGCCCCACGTGCTGTTCACGGCGGAGCACGGGCTCGGATGCTTCGAGGCCTCCATGCGCGCGCAGCATGCGCTCACGCAGCGGTTCACGGCCGAGTTCAGCCTGCGCGCCTACCTGACGCACCACACGGACGCGACGCTCGCCCGCCTCGCCGACTGGGCGCGCGACCCGAGTGCGCACGTGCGCCGGGCCGCCTCGGAGGGCACGCGTCCGCGGCTGCCGTGGGCGCCCCGCCTTCCCGCGTTCCAGGCCGACCCGACACCGGTCCTGGGGCTGCTCGAGCTCCTGAAGGACGACCCGTCGGAGTACGTGCGCCGGTCGGTCGCGAACAACCTGAACGACATCGGGAAGGACCATCCGGAGCGGCTCGTGGCGACGTGCCGTGTGTGGAGCCGTGGCGCGACGCCCGAACGACGCGCGCTGATCGCGCATGCGCTGCGCAGCGCGGTGAAGCGGGGTGACCCGGCCGCGCTCGCCGTCCTCGGGTACGACGCGAGGCGCCGGCCGGACGTGGTCGCGGTGACGGTCGAGCCTTCGCAGCCCGCGATCGGGGGGCGGATCACGCTGGGCGTCACGGTGCGCAACCCGGGCCGCAAGGCGATGCCCGTCGTCGTGGACCTCGCCGTCCATTTCGTGAAGGCGCGCGGCGAGCCGAAGCCGAAGGTGTTCAAGCTCCGGTCCCTGACGCTCGGGCCGGGCGCCGAGGCGCGGCTCATGAAGACGCTGTCCTTGGCCCAGCACACGACGCGGACCCACTACCCGGGGCGACACCGCGTGGACGTGCTCTTGAACGGCCGGGCCGCTCCCGGAACTGTGTTCACCCTCCGCCGCTGATCGCCGGGGGCCGCCGCGCTTCGCTCCCCGTCCCGGTCCGCGTACCCTCCCCCCGCGCCCCCCTCCCTTCAGAAGCGCCTCCCTCCCTGTACTCCCCCTTCCGGAGCACCAGCGTGACCGCCCCCACCACGAGCACCGTCCGTCTCCACCGCGTCCTCAAGGCTCCGCCGGAGCGCGTCTACCGCGCGTTCCTCGAGCCGAAGGCGATGGTCAAGTGGCTCCCGCCGCACGGCTTCGTCGGCGAGGTCCACGCGATGGACGCGCGCGTCGGCGGGAGCCATCGCATGTCGTTCACGAACTTCGGGACGGGACAGTCCCACTCGTTCGGTGGCACGTACGTCGAGCTGACGCCGCACGAGCGGATCCGCTACACCGACCGGTTCGACGACCCGAACATGCCGGGAGAGATGAAGGTGACCGTGAACCTCCGACAGGTCGCATGCGGCACAGATCTGTCGATCGTGCAGGAGGGGATCCCGGCCATGATCCCCGTCGAGCTCTGCTACCTCGGGTGGCAGGAGTCGCTCGAGCTCCTCGCGAAGGTCGTCGAGCCCGAGATCCCGTCGTCGTAGCGAGCGCGGGCGGATCGGGTCGAGCTTGCCCGTCAGAGCTCAGAGGAGCCCGCGTGCAGCCTCGCGCACCGGGGGGTTGGAGAACCGGTAGATCGCGCGGTCGAGGAGGGAGTGCACGAACGCGGTCGCGAACCCGAGGGCGACGAGGGCGGGCACCCGGTCGCTCGTGCGGAGGCCGGACACGAACGCGCCGAAGATGCGATCGCCGTAGAAGGTCCGGGCGTCCCGGTTCGCCTCCACCTCGAAGAGCGGCGTGGCGAGGACGGAGAGCCCCGCGAGCACGAGGAGCGGCAGGGCGGCGGGCATCAGCCACTGCGCGCTGAGCATCCACGCGCCGTCCCGCAGAGGCCTGCGGGGCCACGGTCCCGCCGGCGCGCCGACGTGGACGCCGCGGGGAGCCGCGTGCCACACTCGCGCTTCGGCTGGTCCCCGCTGGAGCGCGAATCGATGACGGCGACGATCCCCGAGCAGCGGCGCCTCGACGAGGAGGAACGCCGCGCGACGCCGGGGTCCCGGTGGAGGCCGTACGTCCCGGAGCGGCAGTGGGGCACCGTCCGCGAGAATTGCAGCAAGAGTGGTTCCTCCTGGGACGACGTCGCGCACGAGCACGCGCGCACCGTGGGTGCGGCCCACCAGACCGGCTGGACGGCCCTCATCGTCCGGCTCCCCAAGCGGAGAGCGACCGCAGCCGGCGGCGACGGGGCAGGCGGCCCCCGCGACGCGGGACGGAGGAGCTCGTGAGGAGAGTCCTCGTGGTGGACGTCGGCGGGACGAACCTCAAGCTCGGGTTGTCCGGCCACGGGGCGCGGGCCAGGATCCCGTCGGGGCCGCGGATGACCGCCGCGGGCATGGTCGCCGCGGTGCGCAAGGCCACGCGCGGCTGGGTCTACGACGCCGTCTCGATCGGCTACCCTGGCCCCGTGACCGACGGGCGGCCGACGGCGGAGCCGAAGAACCTCGCCCGCGGATGGGTCCGCCTCGACTACCGCAAGGCGTTCCGGCGGCCCGTGCGTTTGGTCAACGACGCCGCGATGCAGGCCCTCGGGGCGTACCGCGGCGGGCGGATGCTCTTCCTCGGGCTCGGGACCGGCCTCGGGTCGGCGCTCGTCGTCGACGGCGTGCTCGTCCCGCTCGAGCTCGCCCACCTTCCGTACCGCCGCGGCCGTACCTTCGAGGACTACCTGGGTCGGCACGGCATCGAGCGCATCGGGCGAAAGCGCTGGCGCCAGCACGTGGGCAAGGTCGTGGCGATCCTCCGCCACGCGCTGCAGGCGTCGAGCGTGGTGCTCGGGGGCGGCGAGGCGCGGCGGCTCGAGGAGCTCCCCGAGGGAACGACCCTCGGGGACAACGCGCACGCGATCACGGGCGGGTTCCGGCTGTGGGAGGACGAGGCCGTTGGGTCGGGGCCCCGCCGCCCCCACAAGCCCTGACCCCGTCGGCCCCTCAGCGACGGGGCGCCTGCGCCGCCGCCGCCGCGTCGGCGAGGACGAGCGCCCGGTCGGCCCGCACCCGCCCCGCCGGGATCGACGCATCCCGGTCGAGCAGTCGGCGGAGCATCGGCGCCTTCTCGGCGCCGGTCACGATCCACAGCACGCGTCGGGCGCGGTCGAGGGCCGGCAGCGTGATCGTCATCCTCGCCCGCCCCTGGTATGGCCCCGTGGGGGCGACGTCGTCGCGCGCCTCGAGCACCGGGTCGCCGGGCACGAGAGAAGCGGTGTGCCCGTCGGACCCGAGCCCGAGCAGCACGAGGTCGAGCACGGGCGGTCGGCCCGCGACGGCCGCGAGGGCCTCGGCGTAGCGCGCCGCAGCGCCAGCGACGTCGGGGTCGCGGACGTCCATCGGGTGCGCCTGGGCCGGCGGCAAGGCGACCCGGTCGAGCAGATTCGAACGGACGTGCGTCCAGTTGCGGTCGGGGTGGCCGTCCGGGGCGACGCGCTCGTCCACCTGGAACACCGACACCGCGGCCCAGGGGACGTCCTCCGTCGCGAGCGCGCGGAGCAGCGCCCAAGGAGCGCGGCCGCCGCTGACCGCGAGCGAGAACCGCCCGCGGGCTGCGACCGCCGCCCGCGCCTCGGCCGCGACGAAGCGCGCGGCGCGCATGGCCACGGCGTCGGCGTCCGGCAGGACCTCGAGCTTCACGGTGCCGCCCCCCATCACGGTCTCGTGGTGAACCAGCCGCCCGGCACGAGCTCCGCGGCGGCCGCCGGGCCCCACGTCCCGGGCTCGTAGACGGGCAGGGGCGTGCCGGCCCATCGCGCCGGGTCCACGACTCGCCACGCCTCCTCGACGTAGTCCTCGCGGGCGAACCGGAACGCGTCGCCGCGCATCGCGTCGCCGAGCAGGGCCTCGTACGCGTCGAGGTCGCCGGCCCGGCTCGACTCGATGTCGAGCTCGACCTCCTGCGCCGCGAGCGCCTCGCCCGGCGCCTTGATCGCCACGCCGAGCGCGATCTCGAACCCGGGACTCAGGCGCATCCGCAGGTAGTTGGCCGGCAGCGACGCCCCCTCGAGGAGCGACGGGGGCCGCCGCAGGCGTGCGACGACCTCCGTGCAGGTCACGGGCAGGCACTTGCCCAC
>JAYTCP010000385.1:0-2255 GCA_043736435.1 Planctomycetia bacterium
CCCGTCCGCCGTGGCGAGGCTCGCCTCGCCCCCGTTCCTCCGCGCGCCCCAGCCCTCGGCCCGACGCTACGTGATGTACGCGCTCGGGCGGATCGGCGATGCCCCCGCGATCGCCGCCCTCGGGAGCATGCAGGGCTCCTCGGACTGGCAGGACCGGGGATCGGCCGCGAAGGCGCTCGGCTTTGCCTTCAACCTGCGCAAGAACCCGGCGGCCCGCCCCTACCTCGAGCGCGCCCTCGCCGATCCCGACGGCTTCGTCCGCAAGAAGGCCGAGGAGGCCCTCGCCGGCAAGACGAAGGGCGAGTTCTGATGGCCACGTGGAAGGTCGCGCGCCCGGCCAAGGTCTGCGCCCTGACCGGTCGTCCCCTCGCGCCCGGCGCCACCGTCGTGGCGGCGCTCTTCGGCGTCGACGAGGAGGTGAGCGAGGACAAGGTGAAGGGCACCGGTCTCCTCCGCAAGGACTTCCTCGCGGACGGCACCCCCTCCGGGGCGACGGAGGCGGCGCTCGAGGCGGCGCTCGTCGGCGCCTTCTGCACCTGGCGCACGAAGGTGCCCTCCGACACGGGCCCGCGCGTACCGCGCCTCGACCTCGGGATGGCGCGCGAGCTCCTCGAGCGCCTCGTGCGCGAGAACGACCCCACGCGGGCGGGCGCCGCGTGGACCCTGGCCATGCTCCTCGTGCGCAAGCGCCGGCTCCAGCTCCTCGGCGAGAAGGACGGCCTCCTCACCCTCCGCTGGCCCAAGGCCGACGACACGTTCCCGCTGCCCTCCACCGTCGTCTCCGAGGCCGAGATCGAGCAGCTCGAGCAGGAGCTGTCTCGGCTCTTCGAGATGTAGATCCCCGGGACCGGGGCGGCCCGTCCGCGCCCCGGCGCCGAGGCGACCCCCGAGGGGGGTAGGATCGGGGCGTGAACCACCTCGTCCTGTCGCGGAAGTACCGCCCCCAGAGGTTCGAGGACCTCGTGGGCCAGGAGGCCGTCGCGCAGACGCTGCGCAACGCGATCGCGAGCGGCCGCATCGGGCATGCGTACCTGTTCATCGGCCCCCGCGGCACGGGGAAGACCACCACCGCCCGCATCTTCGCCAAGGCGCTCAACTGCGAGGCCGGGCCCACCGCGACCCCCTGCGGCACGTGCGACTCCTGTGTGGGCATCGCCTCCGGGAACGACCTCGACGTCGTCGAGATGGACGCCGCCAGCAACAACGGCGTGGACGACGTGCGGGCGCTGCGCGACAGCGTCGGCTACCGGCCGGCCCGCTCGCGCTTCCGCGTGTGGATCGTGGACGAGGTCCACATGCTGTCGCTCCAGGCCTTCAACGCCTTCCTGAAGACCCTGGAGGAGCCGCCCCCCCAGGCGAAGTTCCTCTTCTGCACCACCGAGGCCCACAAGCTGCCGGAGACGTTCACCAGCCGCGTCCAGCGGCTCGAGTTCCGCCGCATCGAGGAGCCGCGCATGGCGGACCGGCTCCGGTCCCTGGTGGCGCGGGAGGGGCTCGCCGTCGAGGACGGCGTCTGCGAACGGATCGCGGAGGGCGCGCTCGGGGGCCTCCGGGACGCGGAGTCCCTCCTCGAGCAGCTGCTGTCCTGCGCCGAGGGCGGGCGCGTCACCCACGCCGACCTCGACGCGGTCTCGGGCCGCGCGGGAGCCCGCGAGGTGGACGCGCTGTTCGTGGCGCTGCTCGAGGGCGATCCCGGCCGCGCCCTCGATGCGGCCGGGGCCTGCCTCGACGGCGGTGCCAAGCCCGACGTCGTCCTCGACCAGGTGGTGGACGGATTCCGCACGCTGCTCCCCGCCGCGGCGCGCGACCGGGCCCGCGCGGGCGCCGCCGGGGCGTCCCCTGCGTCCGCACGGGGATGGGCAGGCGCCCCGACGACGGTTGCTTCGACGATGGTGCCTTCCATGGTGGTGCCTTCGAGGACGGGGGCGCCGAACGCTGCGCTCGAGGTCCGTGCCGCGGCCTTCGGCCTGCCGCGCATCCTGCGGAGCGTCGATCTGCTCCTCGAGAAGCGCCGCGCGCTCCGCGACGGCGCGGACGCCCGTCTCGTCGTCGAGGTTGCCTGCGTCGAGCTGGCGAGCCTTCCCTCGGCTCGGGATCTCGACCGACTGCTCGAGGCCCTCGAGGTCGAGGCACGCCGCGGTCCCACGATCGCCGTGGCGACGCGAGGCCCGGTGCCCGCCGGCCCTTCGGTGTCTCCGGGCGGATCCTCGTTCGCACCGGGGGCGAACGCGCGCGCCCTCAACGTCGCACCGCCC
>JAYTCP010000386.1:0-12281 GCA_043736435.1 Planctomycetia bacterium
CACCCACGCTCGGGGCGTCGGGCTCGACCCAGTTCAGCGCGCCGTAGCCCGTGTTGGAGACGTGATGGTCGACGTTGACGAGCACGGCCGTCGGCGGCAGCTCGCGGTGGGGCCCTCCGAGGCGCGACGTGTCGCCGCTGTCGAAGCAGAGGAGCGCCTGGGGATCGGCGAGACCCGGCACCGTCGCGTAGGCGCCCGGCGTCCACGCCACCACCTCCGACGCGCCCGGGAGCCACCGCAGCATGGAGGGCACCGGTGCGTCGGACACCACGTGCGCCGTCTTCCCCGCCAGGCGCAGGGAGCGGCAGAGGCCCAGGGCGCTGCCGAGGCCGTCGCCGTCGAGGGGCGAGTGCCCCGTGAGCACGAAGCGATCCGAGCCGCGCACGAGCGCCGCGACCGCGTCCAACCCGTCGTCGTGGAAGGCCATGGGCGGAATGTACCCCGCGCCCTCGGCCCCGGCGCGGCCCCGCCGACGTTGCTTCTCTCCCGTGGGGGAGGCGGGCCCTCCCCCACGCCGGCCGCGACACGCGGCCTCCCCCTCCTCGGCGCCCGATGGGCGCCGGAAGAGGCCTTGGGTCGTCTCCTGGTCACGCTGTCCGTCCCGTCCCGGGATCCGGAGGGCCCGCGGGGTACGCTCCGCCGCGATGCGCCGTTCCTGGGTCATCCCCTGCTTTCAGGAGGCGGAGGCGCTCGACGCCGGCCTTCCCGTCCTGCTCGCGCTCCCCGGGGAGGAGATCGTCTTCGTGGACGACGGCAGCACGGACGGGACGGCGGAGCGCCTCCGTCGCGCCGCCGCCTCCGATCCCCGGGTCCGGGTGGTCACGCACGCGCGCAATCTCGGCGTGGGGGCCGCCATGCGGAGCGGGTTCGCGGCGAGCACCGGCGAGGTGGTGGTCGCCTACGACGCCGACCGCACGTATCCCGCCGCGGACGCGGAGCGGCTCGTGGCGGCGGTGAAGGCCGGGGCCGACGTCGCGGCGGCGACGCCGTTCGCCGAGGGCGGCACCGTCGACGCGGGGCCGTTCCGCGCCTTCCTGTCCCATGCGGCCTCGGCGGCCTACCGCCTCGCGCTGGGCCGCAGGGCCGGTGCGGTGCGGACGTTCACGGGCGGCTTCCGCGCCTATCGGGGCGACCTCGTGAGGAGCCTCGCGTTCCGCAGCGACGGGTTCCCCGCGACGGCGGAGATCCTCGGACTCCTCTGTCTCGGGGGAGCGCGGGTCGTGGAAGTGCCGAGCGTGCTCTCGACGCGGAGCGAAGGGCGCAGCAAGATGCGCGTCGTGCGCGCCTCCGTCGGGCATCTCCGCGTCCTGTTCCGTCTCCTCGACCGGCGCATGTCCCCGCGCCGGGCCGCCGGGGGAGGCGTGACCGCGCCATGACCCGCCACGGATCCCCTCCCTCGTCCATGCTGGCCCCCGATCGCCCCCGCACGGCTGCGTCGACGGCCTTGCGAGGGGCCTCCGTCGACCCCGCCGCCAACGCGGCGCTGAACGCGACGCACGACATGGCGGGGCTTCGGGCGCGGGGCGGTCGCATCGTGCGGGCCATCGAGGCCCGGAGGCGTCGCCTGGTGGCCGAGCGGGTCCTGCGGTCCCGGCCCGGCCTCGTCGCCGACGTCGGCTGCGAGGACGGCTGGGTGGCCGAGGCGTACGCGGCCGGGGTGGGGGAGACCGTCCTCATCGACCTCGACCCCGCGATGCTCGCGCGCGCGCGCGCCAAGCGCCTGCCGCGCGTCCGCACGGTCGAGGGCGACGCGGTCGATCCCGCCCTGCTCCCGCCGCGCGCGGCCGACGTCGTCGTGCTGTCGGCGGTCCTCGAGCATCTCCCCCGCCCCGAGCTCGCGCTCGAGGCCGCGCGCTCGGCGCTGCGCGCAGGAGGGAGGATCGTCGTCTACGTCCCCGCGGACCGCCCCATCCTGTGGGCCAAGCGCCTGCTTCGGGCCACGCGTCTCTCCCGGCTCGTCCCCGGCGTGTCGCTCGAGCCCGCGCCGGGGCACGTCCGGACCTTCGATCGCGCGTCCCTCGTCCGCCTCCTCGCGCCCTTCGGCACGCTCGAGGAGGTCGTCTTCGACCCCGCCGTGCTCGGCTACGCGGCCGTCGTCAGGGTGGTCTGACCCATGTGCGGATTCGTCGGCGTGGTGCGGACGAGGGGGCGCGTCGTCCTCCGCGACGAGCTCGCGGCGCTCCTGCCCTTCGTGGCCCGGCGCGGGCCCGACGGGACCGGCGTGGTCGTGGACGGCGAGTTCGGGCTCGCCTCCTCGCGCCTCGCGATCCAGGGGGGACGCGAGGGCGACCAGCCGCTGCGCTCCGCGGACGGTCGGTTCGTGCTCGCCTACAACGGCGAGCTGTTCGCGAGCCACCGCCGTCGGCTCCGCGGCCTGCTGCGCGACGAGGGCGCGGGCGAGGTGCGGGCCACCTCCGACAGCGGGCTGCTCCTCGCCTGGCTCGCGCATCACCTCGCCCCCCGCCGCGGGGGCGATCCCGTGCCGCCCGCGGCGCTCTCGGCCCTCGAGGGTGGGATGTACGCGTTCGCGCTCCTCGACCTGCGGACGCGGGAGGCGATCCTCCACACCGACGGCGGGATCAAGCCGCTCCACGTCCTCGAGCGGCCCCAGCACGGGGAGACGTGGTTCGGGTCCACGATGGCGCCCCTGCTCGCCGCGGCGGGGGGACGGCGCACGCTCGATCCCGACGCGCTGTGCGACCGGCTCGTGTCACCCGAGGGCCGCACGCCCCTCGTCGCCGGGCTTCGCCTCGCCGAGGTGGGCCGCCGCGTGGCCGTGGTGCGCGCGACGGACGCGGGGAAGGCGCACTACGCCCCGCCGCCCGACTCGGGCTCCGCCTCGGGGCCCGCGCCGGACCTCGACCAGGTCCGGGAGGCGTTCTCCGACGCGGCGCGCGAGGCCGCCGAGATGCTCGGCCCCGTCTCGCTCTTCCTCTCCGGCGGCCTCGACTCCGCGGGCGTCGCGGCCTGGTGCGAGCGGAAGGACGTCCTCGCGATCACGGGGCGCTTCGCGCCGCTCGGAGGGCCGTACGACGAGTCCGACGGGGCCGCGGCCGTCACGGCAAGCCTTGGGCTGCGGCACGAGATCGTCACGCTCTCCGACCGCGACCTGCTCCTCGACATGCAGGACGTCGTCGCGGCGCTCGAGGAGCCCTCGGGTGGCCCGGGCTCGCTCGCCATGCACCGCGTGGCCCACCGGGCGCGGGCGCACGGCCGCATCGCGCTGTCGGGCACCGGCGGGGACGAGCGCTTCGGCGGCTACGCCCGCGTGGCGCTCGCGCTCGGGCGGGAAGGGGCATGGACGAGGGGCTACGAGCTCCTCGCCGCGCGCATGGCTCCGGCGGGCCCGGATCCGCGGAGCCGCTGGCTCGCCGCGGTGGACCGCGCGGGCGACCTCGTGCCCTGGCTCGCGCCCGACTTCGCGGCGTCGCTCAGGCTCGACGCGGCGAGGCAGCGCGCCCGGGCGTGGCTCTTCGGCCCGGGCGGGGCGGCGGACGAGCCCACGCCCGCCCGCGCCCTCGTCCGCGCGGAGATCGCCACCTCCCTGCACATGCTCCTGCGCGTCGAGGACCGCGTGACGATGTCGCTGGGCCTCGAGAGCCGGCCCGTGCCGTGCCTGGGTCGCCTGCCCGCGATCGCGGCCCGCCTCCCCGAGGGCGACCTCGTGGGCCCCGACGGCGAGGGCAAGCGGGCGCTGCGGGCCGCGCTCTCCGGGCGCATCCCGGAGGGCGTGCGCACCGACCGGCGCAAACGGGGCTTCCCCACGCCGTTCCACCGCGCGGCGACCGGGGCCGGGCGCGACGTCGCCCTCTCGTTCCTCGCCGACCGGCGGTTCCGCGAGCGCGGCTGGTGGGACGTGGCGCGCTGCCGCGCGCTCCTCGACGAGGAACGGCCGGGGCACGACCGGGCCCTGTACACGATCCTGTCCTACGAGCTGTGGGCGCGCGCGTTCCTCGACGGCGACGCGCTCGCGCCTTCCGAGGAGCCGCGCCCGTGACCCCCGCTCGGCCCCCCGACCCGGACGCGTCCGGGGCCGATCGGTCACGCCCGGTCCCGCGCGCCCTCCTCTTCCTCGTGATCGTCGCGGCGCTCCTCGCGCGATGGCCCTCCCTCTCGGCCGGCTTCCTCAACTACGACGACCCGCAGATCCGCGCCGACGTCGCCGCGAAGTCGCCGCTCGACCTGGTCACGGGGCCTACGTACTACGCGTACAAGCCCGTCTACGGCCTGTCCATGTGGGTCGACGAGCACCTCTTCGGCGACGCGCCGCTCGGGTGGCACGTGGGCAACGTGCTCCTCTTCGCGCTTGCGTGCGCCCTCCTGACCCTGCTCGTCTCGAGTGCCACAGGCGTGACGGCGTTGGGCGTCGGCGCCGGGCTGCTCCTCGCCGTCCACCCCGTGCATACGGAGAGCGTCGCGTGGGTCGCCGAGCGCAAGGACTCCCTGTCCCTCGTGCTCGCCCTCCTCGCTCACCTGGCCTATCGAAGGTCGCGGACCCGCGCGCCGGGCCGCATCCCGCTCCTCGCGCCCGCGCTCCTGCTCCTCGCGGGGTTCGCGAAGGGGACGGTCTGGACGTGGGCCGGTCTCGTCGCCATCGACGAGGCCGTCACGCGGGCCGCGCCCCCCGGCCGCCTGCGACGGCTCGCGCCGATGCTGCTCGTCTGCCTCGGCGGCATCGCGCTCGATGGCTGGGCCGGAGCCGCGTACGGCCCGGGCTCGGTGAGCCACCCGGCCAGCATGGCCGAGCTGGCCGCGGCGATGGCGGGAGTGCACGCGCGCTACGTCGCGTCGCTCGTCTGGCCGTCCGGGCTCTCGATCGACTACCCCGTCGACCCCGCGGGCGCGTGGAGCGACCCGTGGGCGCTCTGCGGCGTGCTGCTCGCGCTGCTGGCCGTCGCCGGCCTCGTCGTCGGCGTGCGGCGACGCAGCCCGGCCCTCGCGTTCGGCTGCGGGCTCTGGGTGCTCGGGCTCGCGCCGGTCAACAACGTGTGGCCGTCCACGTCGGTGCTGCGCGCCGACCGCTATCTCCTCGTGCCGGCCGCGGGGGCCTACCTCCTGCTGGCCGCCGCCCTCGCGCGGGTCCCGCGGGCGCGCGTCGTCGGACTCGGCGTGCTGGCCGTCGCGTTCGGGATCCTTGCCGCGCGGCGCGCGGGCGCGTTCGTGGACTCGCGGACCGTGTGGACCGACGCGATCGAGGCGCAGCCCGCCACGGTGATCGGACGGATCAACCGCGCGGCGGACGCGGCGGAGCGCGGCATCTGGGATCGCGTGGAGCCCGACGCCGTCGAGGCGATCAGGCTCGGGACCCTGGCGCGCCGGCCCGAGTGGGTGCTGCGGGCGCGCCTGCTGCGCGTCGCGGCGCTCCTGCAGGTCGGAGCGCGCCAGGGCCCGGCCGGGCTCCCGCAGGTCGACGCCGCGCTCGCCGAGGCGCGGACGGCGGTCGCCGAGTCCGAGACGATGGACCGGAACCCGTGGGTGAAGGGAGACCCGCGCCAGGTGCGCGCGGCGGCCCATTCGGCCGTGGGCCAGGCCCTCGAGACGCGCGCGCGCCTCGCGGACGACCCGAGCCGCGCCCGGGAGGGCTTCGACGCGGCGATCGCGGCCTATCGCCGGGCCACCGAGTCCGACCCCACCGCGTTCGACGCGTGGACGAACCTCGGCAACCTGCTCGCGGCGACGGGGGGCGAGGCGCGGCTCGAGGACGCGGCGGCCGCCCTGCGGCGCGCGGCGGCGTTGCGCCCGGACCACGTCGACACGATCGGCCAGCTCGTCACGGTGCTCGTCAAGCAGGGACGCGACGCCGAGGCGAAGCTCGTGTTCGACGACGCCAGCCGCCGGCTCGGCGAGCCGCGGGGCCTGCGTCGGCTGTCCGCCCGCCTCAAGGTCGAGACGGGCGGAGACCCCGCCGCGGCCGACGCAGGGCTCGAGGCCCTCCTCGCGGGCGACCCCGACGACCGGGAGACGCGCGCCGTCCTCCACGGGCTGCGCCGCGGCGTGGCCCAGCGCGCGCTCGCGGAGGGTCGCACGAAGAAGGACCGCACGGCGCTCGAGAGGGCCGTCGTCGCCTACGACCGCGTCCTGCTCGTCGCCCCGGGCGACATGGACGCGCACGTGGGCGCCGGGGACGCGTTGCTCGCGCTCGGGCGCGCCCGCGAGGCGCGGGAGCGCTACGCCCGGGCGCGGGCCCTCTCGCCCAAGGCACGGTGGCTGCGCACGATCGAGGCGCGGGCCGGCCTCCTCGACGTCCTCTCCCTCCTGTGGGCGGGGGACCGCGACCCCGCGCTGCGGGCGTTCGCGTCGCTGGTACGGCTGGAGCCGCCGCGCCTGGATCTCGGGTTCACCGCGCTCGAGGCCGAGCTCCTCTGGCTGCTGCCCGTCGCCGAGGCGTCGGAGTCGTCGTCCGGGGCCGAGGCCGCGGTCGCGGCGAACGTGCTCGAGGGCGCGGCCCTCCTGGTCGGCGGCGACGAGGACGGGGCGAGGCGCGCCCTCTCGGCCGCCCTCTCCTCGGTCGGTGCGAGTCCCGCGCCCGGCAGCCGTCTCGAGAAGGTGGTCGACGCCGCGTTGCTCCTGCGCTCGATCGTGCGCAGCCGCCGGGCCGAGGTGGCGGGCGCGCGCGCCGACGTCGAGCCGATCCTCGCCCGGCGCCCGAAGGAGGCCCTGGTGGCCCACCAGCTCCTCGGGCTCGACCGCATCGAGGCGGTCGCAAGGCGCCGCATCGCCGAGGGCGCGGGAGACGCCGCGGCGCTCGAGGCGGCCCGGGCGACGCTCCGGCGGCTGCGCGAGCGCGCGTCCGCGCTGGCCGCCGCCGATCCGCCGTGGCCCGGCCCCGCCCTCACCGCCGCCGAGCTCGACCTCGAGCAGGGCGAGTACCTCGACGCGCTGCGACGGCTCGCCACCGCCGCCGACCGCTTCCCCGCCGACCCGTCGGTCCACCGCGGCCGGGCGGCGGTCTACCAGGCGCAGATGCTGCGCGGCGGGAGCCGTGGGCCGCTCCTCGAGCAGGCGCAGGCCGCCCTGATCCGCGCGAAGGAGCTCGACCCGCGGGATCCGCGCACGAGCCTCGACCTGTCCCAGCTCTACCGCCTCGCGGGCGACCTCGAGACGGCCGCGCGCTACGCGCTCCTCGCGTCGTCCTACGAGCCGATCCCCGGCGACGCCTCCCGCGCCCTGGCCGCCATCCTCGTCGAGCAGGGCCGCAAGGCCCTCGAGGCGCGCGAGCTCGACAAGGCGACCGGCCTCGCGTCGAGCGCCGCCGTCGCCGATCCGCGCGGAGCCGCCCCGTACGTCCTCGAGGGCGACGTCTGGCTGGAGAGGCAGGAGCTCGACAAGGCGCTGGCGTCCTACCGGCGCGCGCGGGAGCTCGAGCCGGCCTCCGCCGAGGCGATCCGCGCGCTCGCCGAGTGCCACCGCCGCCGCGGCGGGGCGTACTTCCTCTACAAGCTGCGCTACCCGCGCCCCGCGGCCCGCGAGGGCATGGAGCCCGACCCGAAGGTGCTCGCGGACTGGGAGCAGAAGCACGCCCTGGCCGTCAGGCAGGCCCTGTCCGATCTCGAGGCCGCGCTGCGCCTCGAGCCCGACGGCGAGGAGGCCGAGAGCACGCGGCAGCGGATGGAGCAGGTTCGCCGCCTCGACCCCGACGCCCCGAGGAGGACCCGGGAGGCCGCGCTCGCGGCCTTCGATGTGGGGGAGGGCTTCCGACGCGCCGGCAAGAAGGCCGACGCGCTCTTTGCGTATCGCGAGTCCGCCGCCGCGTGGAGCCAGCTCCTGCCGGCGTGGATGCGCATCGCGGAGATGGGCCTCGACCTCGGGCGCGAGCACGACGGCGAGGTCCTGCACGCCCTCGAGATGGTCCGTGACCTGGATTCGCAGGGCGAGTTCGTGGAGACCGATCTCTACGCGGGCCGCGTGTGGGCGCGGCGGGTCGTGGACGCGCCCGACGGGGTCGCCGGCAAGCACGCGGCCGGGATCGCCCGTGGATTCCTCGGCCGGTACGTCGACCGCGCCGCCCCGCGCGGCGGGGCCCAGGCCGAGAACGTCGCCCTGGCGCGCCGCCTCCTCGCCGGCCTGCCGAGATAGGCCGGCGCGTGGCGACGGCCGGCGATCGCCGCGGTGCGGGCCCCGAGCGGGCGTTCTGCGCCGTCCTGCCGGCCGCGGGCCCGGTCACCCTCGACCGCGACGAGGGACACCACCTGGTCCGCGCGCGGCGTGCCCGGGTCGGCGACCCCGTGGTCCTCTTCGACGGACGGGGCGGCACCGTCCTCGCGCGCCTGGTGGACGCGAGGGGGGACGCGCCCGTCCTCGAGGTGCTCGGTCCCGCCCCGGACCGCGAGCCCCGACGCCGCGTCGTGGTCGCGACCGCGCTCCCCGCCGCCGGCCGCGCCGACGACCTGGTGGCGGCGCTCGCCGAGCTCGGCGTGACCCGCCTCGTTCCCCTGTTTGCCCGCCGCTCCGGGCTCGATCCCGCCGAGGTGCTCTCGCGCCGCGCGGAGCGCTGGGCGCGCGTCGTCCGGGAGGCCGCGAAGGTGAACGGCCGCAGCCGACTGCTCGAGATCGGTCCGCCCGTCACGCCCGCCGAGGCCGTGGCGGTCGCGCGTCTCGCGGGCGGGACGCCGATCCTGCTCGACACCGACCCCGGTCTCCCGGCCCTTCACGAGGAAATCGCGGACGCCACCTCCCCGTGGCTGCTCCTGGGCCCGGAGGGCGGCTTCGACGAGGAGGAGGTCGCCGCGCTCGCCGCTGCCGGCGTCCCCGCGGCGAGCCTGGGGGCCTGCGCCCTGCGGACGGACCTCGCGGCGGTCGTCGCCGCCGGCATCGCCCTCGGCGCCGGGTGAGCCAGACATGGGGAGTGCCGACACGGCGGCGAGGGACGACGGCTCCCGAGCCGGAACGGCCCCCGACTCCGCGGCTCCGTCGGGCCCGTGCTTTGCTCTCCCCGTGAGCATGCCGAGCTCGTCCCGCCTGCGGCTCTTCATCACCACCACGGATGGAGAGAGGGTCTACGACTTCGACCGGGACGAGGTCGTCGTCGGGCGGGAGCCCGAGGCGGAGGTCCACCTCGACGACCGAAAGCTCTCGCGGCGGCACTGTCGCTTCTACCGGGCTCCCGACGGGTGGCGCGTCGCCGACCTCGAGTCGCGCAACGGCACCACCCTCAACGGGACGAGCGTGATCGACGACGCGCTCCGCGAGGGCGATCGCGTCGAGATCGGACGCACGGAGATGCGGGTGGCCTTCCCCAAGGTGGGGGCGGGGGCCGTCCACGGCGAGGCTCCGAGGTCGAGCGCGGGGCGGGACAGTCCGCCGGCTCCCCCCGTTCCGGCGCCTCCGGCCGCCATCCCGCCGCTGTCGCCCGGGCGTCTGCTCACGCCCATCCCCCCCGCGCCGCTCTCCTCCCCCACGAGATCGGGCGCGCACGGCGTCCACGCCGTCCCCGCCGCGGCCGTGCCGGCCACCGCACCGCCGGGAAGCCGGGAGACACGGGCGCCCGTCGTCGGGATTCCCGCCGTCGGGCCGGCGGGCAGGGCCGCGCCGCCCTCCGGGCCCGTGCCGTGGGTCGGACGCACCACGTCCGCCGCGGAGGTCGAGGACCTGCGCCGCGAGCTGAAGGCCCTCGAGCACCTCGTCGCGGTGAACGTGCGGATCACCGCTCTCGACGACGAGGACGTGCTCCTTGACGCGATCCTCGACGCCGCCGTCGAGCTCCTCGGCGCGGGACGCGGGGTGCTGCTCCTCGCGCGCGAGGACCACGTGACGGTGCGGCGCGCGCGGCGTCCGGGAGGCGTGGCCCTCGAGGACCCGGCGAGCGAAGTGTCCATCTCCCTCGCGCAGACCGCGATCCGCGAGCGTCGCAGCCTCCTCGTCGACGACGCGGCCCTCGACGGGCGCTTCGATGGCTCGGACAGCGTCACGTCCCTCGGCCTCCACAGCGTGGTGTGCGTGCCGATGATCCTCGGGGAGACGGTCCTCGGCGCGATCTACGTCGACGACGCGTCGCGGGCCGGGGCCTTCAAGCCGCGGGACGCCCGCCTCCTCGAGGGCTTCGCGGCCCAGGCGGCCGTGGCCCTCGAGCAGTGCCGCCAGCGCCGCGAGGCGGCCGATCGCCGTCGCGAGGCGGTGCGGCAGGCGCGGCGCATCGAGCGGCTGAACGAGCGGCTGCGGCGCGTGCTGCGCCAGCGCACGAGCGCCCTGCGGCGCGCGCGCGAGGACCTCGCGAAGCAGGCCGACGAGCTGGGGCTCAAGTACCGCTACGACCAGATCGTGGGCCGCAGCCCGGCGATGAAGAACGTGCTGCGCCTCGTGGACCGCGTGACCGACCTCACGTTGCCCGTCCTGATCGTGGGGGAGTCGGGCACGGGCAAGGAGCTCGTCGCGCGCGCCATCCACTTCAACGGCCCGAGGCGTCGCGCGCGCATCGTCGGCGAGAACTGCGGAGCCGTGCCGGAGTCGCTCATGGAGAGCGAGTTCTTCGGCTACATGCGGGGCGCCTTCACCGGGGCCCTGCGCGACCATCCCGGGCTCTTCGAGCAGGCCGACAAGGGATCCCTCTTCCTCGACGAGGTGGGGGAGATGATCCCGGACATGCAGAAGAAGTTCCTGCGCGTCCTCGAGGAAGGCGAGGTGCGGCGCGTCGGCGGCAAGGCCTCGATCCCCGTGGACGTCCGGATCATCTCCGCGACGAACCGCGACCTGTCGAGCCTCCTCGCGTCCGGCGCCTTCCGCGAGGACCTCTACTACCGGCTCGCGGGCGTCGTCATCGAGCTTCCGCCGCTCAGGGACCGTCGCGAGGACATCGAGCCCCTCCTCGCGCACTTCCTGGCCGAGGCGGCTCCGGCCGGGACGACCGGACCCCGGATCGAGCCGGGCGCCCTCGACCTGCTGCTCGCGTACGAATGGCCGGGAAACGTGCGCGAGCTGCGCAACGAGGTCCGACGGATCGTGGCCCTGTCCGAAGGCGGCGGCGTGCGCCCCGAGCACCTCAGCCCGCGCCTCACGGAGTACCGGCCGCCGGATCCGGACCGGCTGCCCATCCGCGGCCTGAAGCCCCTGGTCGAGGACCTCGAGCGGCGGCTCCTACGCGCGGCGCTCGCCCGCCACGGCTGGAACAAGAGCCGGGCGGCGACGGAGCTCGGCCTCTCCCGACTCGGTCTCCGCAAGAAGCTCGAGCGCTACGGGATGGATACGGAGCAGCCGCCCGAGTGATCGGCGAGCCCAAGTTGTGGCATCTTGGTTGCCAGTCGTGCAGCACCGGCTTACGGAGGCGGTAAAGCCCACCACCGGATGCCCCCCCGGCCCATCCGCCGAGGCCCTGGAGTGGGTGGCGAGAAACGTCCTAACCGATGGAGCGGGGCTGGGTTCGGCGCAGCACAACCCACTGCGATGCGTTGGGAATAGGCATTGCTTTGGAGCGGGTGTTACGAGTAGGTTCCAGGACCGGGTCCCATCGGGGCCGGGACATACGCTTCCCCCCGCTCTGACCCTCCGGAGACTCCAGTCGATGGCGCGGCTCATCCTGTTGTCGGGGGCCCCGGGTGGCTCCGAGAAGTCCCCGTCGCCCGAGAAGACGATCGAGCTCGGCACCGATGCCGTCTCCGTCGGCCGGGACGCCGCGAACACGCTGGTGATCGAGGGGGAGGCCAAGTCCTCCCGCCGGCACTGCCAGGTGGTGCCGCTCCCCGAAGGCGGCTACGAGGTCGTCGACCTCAAGAGCACGAACGGCACCCGGGTGAACGGCGACTCGATCGAGCGCCGGCGGCTTCGGCCCGGCGACACGATCGAGGTGGGGCTCACCAAGATCCGCTTCGTGGACGAGTCGGCCGCCGCGGCCTCCGGGGGAGGCGGCGCTCCCGGCGAGTGCTACCTCGAGGTCACCACGGGAGACGCCAAGGGCCAGCGCGTCGCCCTGACGGCGGCGCGGACCACGTTCGGGCGCCGCGAGACGAACACGGTCGTCCTGAAGGACAAGATGGCGTCGGGACACCACGCCGAGATCTCGCGCGACCTGAACGGCTTCACCCTCCGGGACCTGGGCTCCACGAACGGCACGCTGGTGAACGGCGAGCCGGTCACGGAGTCGCTGCTCGTCCACGGATCCCGCGTCCGCATCGGCAACGCCCGCTACGTCTTCAAGGACCCGAGCATGAGCGACGTCGACGTCGCCGCCGGTGGGGACGACGAGGACGCGGGCTGGGGCATGATGGGGGAGCTCGACCTCGAGAAGGTGAAGTCGGGGGGCGGCGCGGGGGGCCTGCTCGCGGCCCTCGGCCTGCTCGCGGCGCTCGGCG
>JAYTCP010000387.1:0-7117 GCA_043736435.1 Planctomycetia bacterium
GCACGGCTATCCGTACCGCCCCGTGATGTAGGCTTCGGTCTCGGCGATCCGGGGCCGCTCGAAGATCTGGGTGGTCTCCCCCACCTCGACGAGGCGCCCGAGGTACATGAAGGCGGTCGTGTCCGCGACGCGCGCCGCCTGCTGCATGTTGTGGGTGACGATGACCACGGTGTAGTGGGCCTTCAGGTCGATGATCAGGTCCTCCACGCGCGAGGTGGCGATGGGGTCGAGCGCCGAGCAGGGCTCGTCCATCAGGAGGACCTCGGGCCGCGTCGCGATGGCCCGGGCGATGCAGAGGCGCTGCTGCTGACCGCCCGAGAGCTCGAGGGCGCTCTTGTGGAGGCGGTCCTTCGCCTCGTCCCACAGCGCCGCCTGGCGCAGGCTGCGCTCCACGGCCTCGTCGAGCACCTGCCTGCGCCGTTCGCCGTCGATCCGGAGGCCGAAGACGACGTTCTCGTAGATGCTCTTGGGGAACGGGTTCTGGCGCTGGAACACCATCGACATCCGCTTGCGGAGCGCGATGACGTCCACCCCGCGCCCGTAGATGGTCGCGCCCCTCAGGCGGATGTCGCCCTCCGTGCGGATCCCGTCCACCAGGTCGTTCAGGCGGTTGAGGGACCGGAGGAGGGTCGACTTCCCGCACCCGCTCGGCCCGATCAGGGCCGTCACCTTCCGGGCGGCGATGCGGAGCGACACGTCCTTCAGGGCGTGCGTCTGGCCGTACCACAGCTGGAAGTGGTCCACCTCCAGCACGGTGTCGGAGGCGGCCCCGGCATGCGGCGGCAGGTCGTGGGCGCTGGGAAGGAGGTCGGGCCTCATCCGAAGACTCCCGTCCGGAACTTCTTCCGAAGGCGGTTGCGCAGGATCACGGCGCCCAGGTTGAGCAGCAGCACGAGCACCAGGAGGACCAGGGTCGTGCTGTAGACGAGCGGCGTCGAGGCGTTGACGTTGGGCGACTGGAAGCCCGTGTCGTAGATGTGGAAGCCCAGGTGCATGAACTTGCGCTCGAGGTGGAAGAAGGGCGCCGACCCGTCGAGCGGGAGCTCGTCGGCCTTCTTGATGACGCCGGTCAGCATGAGCGGCGCCACCTCGCCCGCCCCGCGGGCCATGGCGAGGATCGTGCCCGTCAGGATGCCAGGGCTCGCGTGTGGCAGCACGATGCGCCGGATCGTCTGCCACTTCGAGGCCCCGCACGCGATGGAGGCCTCGCGCAGGGAGCGCGGGACGGCCGCCAGGGCCTCCTCCGTCGAGACGATGACCACCGGCACCGTGAGGAGCGCCAGCGTGAGGGACGCCCAGAGGATGCCGCCGCCCCCGAACGTCGGGTTGGGGAGGAGGTCGGCGTAGAAGGAGCGGTCGATCCACCCGCCGACCACGTAGCAGAAGAAGCCGAGGCCGAAGACGCCGAACACGATGCTCGGGACGCCCGCCAGGTTGTTCACGGCGATGCGCACGGCCGACACGAGGGGACCCTGCTTCGCGTACTCGCGGAGGTAGAGCGCCGCGATCACGCCGAACGGCACCACGATGAGCGTCATGAGGAGCGTCATGAGCATGGTGCCGAAGAGGGCCGGCCAGATGCCGCCGTCCGTGTTCGCCTCGCGCGGCTCGTCGGTGACGAAGCGCCAGAACCGTCCCACGAACAGACCCACGCGCCCGAGGAGTCCCAGGCGGTTCACCTCGTCCACGCGCAGGATCTGGGAGGCCGCCACGGGGTGCGGGAACGGGTCCCCCGAGCCCTGCTCGAGCAGCACCTGGACCCGTTCGTCCTCGGTCTGGATCGCGAGGATCCGCGCGCCGAGCCGCTCGGCCTCGGCCTCGAGGACCTTCTGCTCCGCGTCGAGGCCCTGCGTCCGCCGTACGAGCTCGGGGTCGCCGGGCTCGTGTCGCCGACCGAGCGTGCGGCGGCGGATGCGCAGCTCCTCGAGGGCCTTGCTGTTCTTCCCGAGCGGCCCCTTCTGGATCTCGAGCCGGGCCTCGCGACGGTCGGCTGCCTTCTCCATCTCGGACCGGAGGAGGGCGAGGGCCTCGGGGCCGCGGGCGACGACCGCGCCGTCGCGCAGGACCTCCCGCACGCGGCCGTAGGCGGGACCGTGCTCGACGCGCTCGAAGGCGAGGAGGTCCTCCGGCGTCGTCCCCGACCGGATCGAGGCGACCGGGAACCACTGGACGTCGTTGCCGCTGCCGTGGATCTCGCGGTTGCCGACCCGGATCTCGACCTGCTCCTCGAGCCGGCTCTCGACGCCCACCTTCGCGGTCGCGCGCCGCGTCTCCTCGCCGGTGATCACCCGCCCGTCGGCGTGCTCGAGGCGGACGAGGCGGGAGGGCCAGAAGGTCCGCAAGCCGTTCACGAGCACGATGCCGACGATCCCGAGCACCATGAGGAGCAGGAGCCCGGTGGCGCACCGGGTGATCCAGACCCACGGGTGCCCGTCGCGGAACAGGCGTCCGTACGGGCTCGGCTGGAGCGGGGGCAGGGGCTTGCTCGCCATGGTCAGAGCCCCTTGAACTTGCTGCGGAAGCGCAAGCGCACGATCTCGGCCACCGTGTTCAGCACGAAGGTGAGCGCGAAGAGGAGCAGGCCGGCGAGGAACAGCACTCGGAAGAGCGTGCCGCCCTCCGACGCCTCCGGCAGCTCCGTCGCGATGTTGGCGGACAGGGTGCGGAAGCCGTTGAAGATCGACCCGTCGATGAAGGCCGTCCCGCCCGTGGCCATCACGACGATCATCGTCTCGCCCACGGCCCGCCCGAGGCCGATCATGGCAGCCGAGAAGAGGCCGGGGACGGCGGCAGGCAGGATCACGCGCGTGGCCGCCAGCCAAGGGCTCGCCCCGCAGCCGAGCGCGGCCGAGCGCAGCGAGTCGGGGATGGCGGAGAGGGCGTCCTCGGCGATCGTGTAGATCACGGGGATCACGGCGAATCCCATGGCGATCCCGACGACGAGGCTGTTGCGGATGTCGAAGGAGGGGCCCTCGCCGGGCTCCTTCGTCCCGAGGAGGAAGCGGCGGAAGTCGCCCTCCGGGAAGAGCCCCTCGATCGGTCCGGCCAGGAACGCGAGCAGGAGGCCGGGCAGCAGCACGTGGACGGCGAACCGGGCCACGGGACGGAGCGGGGCGCTCACGCCCGAGAGCGGCAGCCGCCTCGGGAGCAGGAAGAAGCCGAGGACGGCGCCCCAGAAGCCCAGCGTCACGCGGAGCAGCGGCGTCCCCGTGCCCCCCGCCGGATCGGGGATCCCGTGGATGGGGTCGTGCTGCACCCAGATGCGGAAGTCGCCGGTCGGATTCCCCGTGCCGGAGAAGAGGCCCCGCTGCACCCAGGGGTTGGCCCAGACGGAGAGCGCGATCACCGCGCCGACGAGGGCACAGGCGATCGCGAGGCGCCCCGCCGAGGAGATTCCCTGCCGGATCTCGAGGGGGAGGCCGTGCCAGGCGAGACCCGCCACGAACCCGACGACGAGGAGGCCGAGCAGGGAGGCGAACACGGCGGGCACGAGGGCGGCGACTGCCGGGGCGATCAGGAGCGCGGCCAGGAAGCCGAGCACCACGCTCGGCAGGCTCGCCATGACCTCGATGCCCGGCTTGACGAGCGCGCGTACCCTCGGATGCATGAACTGGCTGGTGTAGAGCGCGGCCAGCAGGGCCAGCGGGAGGGCGAAGAGCATCGCGTAGAAGGTGGCCTTGAGCGTCCCGAAGAGGAGAGGGGTCAGCGAGAGCTTCAGCTCGGACTCGTCGGTCGCGCTGCTGCTCTGCCAGAGGTGCTCCGGGCGGTCGTATCCCTCGTAGTGGACCTTGCCGAAGAGGGCGTCGAATCCCGTCTCGGGATGCGGGCAGTCCATGTCGAAGCCCTTGAAGCCGCCCTTCGCGCCCGCCACGAGGAAGCCGTCGTCC
The DNA here is from genome assembly GCA_043736435.1 of Planctomycetia bacterium. Taxonomy (GTDB): domain Bacteria; phylum Planctomycetota; class PLA2; order PLA2; family JAEUHO01; genus JAYTCP01. The sequence continues at coordinate 3,888 of JAYTCP010000387.1, forward strand.
TTCGGGCCCGGCGCGAGGGCGACGACGGGCCCGGCCAGGGCCTTCGTCGACGCGAGCAGGCGTCCGTTCGTCGTGTAGGCCACGGACACGGAGCCGCTCTCGTGCCCCAGGTAGAGGGTCCGGCGCGTCTGGCCCGATGCCAGGGTGCGGACGGGACCTGCGCCGGTGGACTCGATGGTCTGGAGCCGGCGAAGGGCCTTGCCGTCCCCTTCCCGCGACTCCGGCGGCGCCGAGACGAGACTCCAGATGGAGACGCTGCCGGCCGCGTCCGCGATGGCGATGGACCGGCCGCCGAGCACCATCTCGGCCGCGGCGATCCGGGTGGGCGCGCCGTCGGCGTCCGTCACGATGCGCACCTCGCGACGTACGGCGGGGTCGACGTGGACGTCCACACGCAGCACGCCGCCGCCGCGGCCTGCGAACCACGCCGTCCGCGCTTCTTCGTCCACGTGGGCGACGAAGAGGTCCGGGGGCACCTTCGGGCCCTGCTCGGCGATCGGTGCCGAGGAGTAGGTCCGGTCCGCGGGCCCGACCAGGGGGGTCGTGATCGCCTCTCGCACGAGATGGACGCGGCCGTCCGCGGTGGCCGCGACGGCGACCCCGGTGTCCTCGTGGGTCGCGTACGCCTGGCCCACGACGGGCGCGGAGCCGGGGGGCAGCGCGTGGATCCCGCGGATGGCGACGTCCGGTCGGACGCGGAGGAAGTTGCCGCCCGCCATCCGCTGCACGATGGTCACGTCGATGACGCGCAGGTCTCCGGGCTTGCCGAGCAGGTCCAACAGAGGCTCGCGCTCCGCGCCGAGGACGAAGTCGGAGGCGAAGCCGAACGTCAGGAAAGCGAGGCGACCGTCGCTCGTGGCCACGACGGCCTCGTTCGTCCGGACGCTCCGGGTCCCGCCGACGATCGTGGCGCCCTCGAGACCGGTGATCGGGTAGCGGGTGACCACCTGGCCATCGTCGGCGCGGAAGGCGACCACTTCCGGGCGCGCGCCGATGGCGAGGCCGAGCATCCGGTACTCGTCGACGGCGAGGATGGCCGCGGGGCCCTCGACAGGCACGGTCCCGGCCACGGGACGCTCGGTCGTCGTGGCTCCCCGGAACAGCGGGAGCACGGTCGCCACCAGGAACACGAGGATCCCGATCACGGCCACGATCACGAGCATGCCGCCGCCCCGGACCACGAAACCCGCCAACCGGTCGACGACGAGGACGCGACGTGCCGTCGTGCGGGGCCCCTCCTGCGGCGGGACGTAGCGCGTGCCCTCCGTTCCCTGGTCCCGGGACGGCGGCTGCTGCTCGTCGTTGCGGTCGGCCATCGGTCCTCGGGGCGGGTCGTGGTCGGCGGGGAGAAGCGGGGAGAAGAGGGGAGAAGCAGCGGGGAGGAGGCGGAACCGCGCGCGCGGGCGGGCGCGCGCCTATCGGACCATGGGCGGGCCCCGGCGTCTCGGTCGAGAAACGGAAGGGGCGGACCGCGGCACGCGGCCCGCCCCGGAGGCCCAGGGCGCTGGGCCCCGGTCGTCCCTACTGGATCTTGGCCCGCTCGGCGGTCACGATCGGGGTCGGGAGCGGCACGTAACCGTCCTTCGCCACGATCTGCTGGCCTTCCTTCGAGAGGATGAAGAGGAAGTACTCGCGGACGGACGGGGCCAGGGGCTGGCCGGGCGCCTTGTTCACGTAGACGAAGAGCGCGCGGGAGATCGGGTACTTGCCCGAGAGGACCTCTTCCTCGGTGGCGCCGTACGCCTTGCCGTCCTTGCCCACGATCGGGACCGCCCGCACCTCGGAGGTCTTGTAGCCGATGCCCCCGAGGTCGGACGAGACGCCCTGGACCACGGCGGCGCTGCCCGGCTGCTCCTTCACGGTCGACTTGTAGTCGCCCTTCGCGAGCGCGTGCTCCTTGAAGTAGCCGTAGGTGCCGGAGGCGCTGTTGCGGCCGTACAGGCTGATCGCCTTCCCCGCCCACTCGCCGGTGAGGCCGAGCTGGCCCCACGTGGTGATGTCGGAGGGGGCGCCGGACTTGCGGGTGCTCGAGAAGACCGCGTCGACCTGCTGCATCGTCAGGGACTGGATCGGGTTGTCCTTGTGGACGTACGCCGCGAGCGCGTCGAGGGCGACCCGGACCGCCGTCGGCTTGTACCCGAACTTCTGCTCGAACTTGTTGATCTCGTCGGCCTTCATCTCGCGCGACATCGGGCCGAACTGGGCAGTCCCCGCGATCAGGGCGGGCGGGGCCGTGGTGGAGCCCTTCCCCTCGATCTGCATGTTGACGTTCGGGTAGCGCTTTCCGAAGCCCTCGGCCCAGAACGTCATCAGGTTGTTCAGCGTGTCCGAGCCGATGCTCGTCAGGTTGCCGGACACGCCCTGGGCGGTCTGGTACGCCGGGAGGCCCGGGTCCACGTCGGCGCCGGCGCCACGGCCGGAAAGTCCCGCCACCGCGGCGAGCGCCGTGATCGCGACCATCGTGCGGAGCTGCTTCACGTCGATCCTCCTCGCGGGTGCCGGCGCCTGGGCGGTTCGGCGACCCTGGGTTTCCTACGGTTTGCGACCGCGAGGATCGGGGTGATTCGTCAAGACACGGTAAAGACGGCGAAAGAAGTCCGCAGAGCCGAACCGATCTCGTCGGCGAGACGTTTCAACCGCCCGTGGGCGGCCACGGGTCCCGGCCGGGGGGGCCGGAAACGAGAGCCGGGAGCCGCCGGTGATGCCGACGACCCCCGGTGGGACGCCTCCTGCGGAGGGAGCAGGAGGTGCGCTCGCGGAGCGTGTCCCTACCTGGCGCTACTTCACGAACGGGCGAGCGCGGGATGCGTAGGGGGCGAGGTCGATCTCCTCTCCCACGTTGATGTCGGTCCGATAGGTCACGCCCCCCTTCATGGAGCGGATCGCCTTCTCCTCGAAGACCGCGGGGTCCTTCTGGAACTCCGCGAGCCCCTTCTCCGAGAAGAGGATGTAGGTCTTCTCGTCGTACGAGTACACCGTCGGACCGCCGGGAAGGGCGTGGGACTTCGCGGCGCGCGACTTGAGGTCCACGGGGGTCAGGCAGCAGGGGTTCTCACAGGGGCCGCAGGGCGGCTCCTTGATGCATGTGCCGTTCTTGCAGGCGCAGGCGGCAGAGAGCGCGGACACCACCGCGACGGACAGGATCGGGAGGAGACGGCGGAGGGAGATCATCGGGTCGGGGCTCCGGGGGCCGGGGAGGCCGGGGCGTGTTGATGGGAAGGCCGGCGGGG
>JAYTCP010000388.1:0-1701 GCA_043736435.1 Planctomycetia bacterium
CGCCGCCGTCACGTCCACCCCCTCGAACCCGTCGCACGCGATCGAGACGAGGCGTCCGCGCTCGGTCGGCTCGAGGGGGCGGCGGTAGGCCGCGACGAGGTAGGCGAGCGCGGTGTCGCCTCCGTCCGCCGCGAGCGCGACGTACTCCTCGTGACGACGCGGGAAGCTCCCACCGGTCACGGGGGACACGGCCGCCTTCTTGGGAATGGGGGGGGCGGCGGGGGGGGTGCCCGAGGGAGGCCCCGCGGTGGCCGGCGCACCGAGGCCCACGCACGTCCACAGGACGCCGAGTGTCGCGATCCGAAGGCCCGATCCGCCGAGGCGCATGTCCGCTCCGTGAGGAGACCCCGATGATAGCCCCGGCCCTCGGCTCGATCGCTCCGGAAGCGTGTCCCCCGCCCGATCCCCCCCATCGGCCCGGTAGCATCACCCCCCGTCGGGCTCAGCGGCCCGAAAGCCCATGATCCTCTCCTGGCTCCGTTCCCGTCGCCGACGCCGGCTCCTCTCGTCCCCGCTCGCGGCGACGGACCGGGCGATCCTCGAGCGCCTCCGGTTCTACGTCATGGCGCCTCCCGCCGAGCGGGCGCGGCTCGAGGAGCTCACGCGGGTGCTCGTCGCCGAGAAGCCCTGGGAGGGCTGCGGCGGCCTCGGGCTGACGCCCGCGATGAAGCTCGTGATCGCCGCGCAGGCCGCGCGGCTGCTCGTAGGCCGCCCGGACGTGGACTACGCGGACGTGTCCTCGATCCTCGTCTATCCGACCGCGTACGTGACCCGCACGCAGCGGGTCGGCCGGGACGGCATCGTGAGCGAGGGCTCGGTGAACGCGGGCGAGGCGTGGCATCGCGGGCCCGTGATCCTGTCGTGGGACGCGGTCGAGCGCGACAGCGCGCACCCCGAGGCGGGGCACAACGTGGTGCTCCACGAGTTCTGCCATCGCCTCGACATGCAGGACGGTCTCGCCGACGGGACCCCCGAGCTCGGCAGCCGCGCCGAGGTGCGCGCCTGGGCGCGGGTGATGACCGAGGAGCACGACGACCTCGTGCGCGCGACCGCGGCGGGTGCGCACACCGTCCTCGACGGGTACGGCGCGACGAACCCGACGGAGTTCCTCGCCGTCGCCACGGAGTGCTTCTTCGAGCGCCCGCGCGCGCTCCGCCGTGACCGGCCGACGCTGTACGCGCTCCTGCGCGACCACTACCGCCAGGATCCGGCGGAGCGGTTCGAGACGTAGGCCGGTTCTGCGGGTCACGGGGGCGGCGGGGGGTCGAGCCGCGGTCGCGCCGGAGGCTCCTACCGTGCCTTGCCTCGCAGCGCCTCGAGCGCCTCCGTCGCGGCCCTGCGCACGTCTGCGTTGCCGTCCGTCAGCAGGGCTTCGACGCTCGGCGCGGCGCTGACGGCGGAGGCGCCGATCTCCTTCACGGCTTCCAGCGCGCCCCGCCGCACGGTGACGTCGGCGTCCCCGAGCGCATCCGTGAGGGCCGGCAGCGCCGCGGGGCCGATGCTGCCGAGCGCCTTCGCGATCGAGAGGCGGGCCTCGTCGCCCGCGCCGCGCAGGGACGCCACGAGCGCTGGGACCGCCGCGCGGGCCGAGGCTCCCGCGTCCCGGAGCGCGTCGGCGGCCTTCTTGCGGAGCGCGTCGTTCCCGGAGCCGAGGTCCTTCACGAGGTCCTCGGTGGAGCGACGGCTGGCGGCGGCGATGGC
>JAYTCP010000389.1:0-7169 GCA_043736435.1 Planctomycetia bacterium
GGCGCCTCGCAGGCGGCGACGGGCCTCGCGCTGACGGGAGCCCTGGTGCTCGTCTTCGCGGCCTACCAGGCGGTGCGACTCCTCTCGACCCGGGGTGCGCCGGCCGTGCCCACCCCCTCCTCCGCCACCCTGTCCGACGGGGAGCCCGTGGTGCCCCGCACCGCGGAGAGCGCCGAGAAGGACCTCGAAGCCGCCGACGCGTTCGCCGCCGAGAAGTCGATGTCGCCGCTGATGGCGGACCTCGAGGAGGTCGTGGCCCGGTACCGGGCCATCGCGAAGAGGGCCCCCGCGACGCCCGCCGGGCACCGCGCCGCGGCGATGGTCACCGACCTGTGGCCCCGGCTCGCGACGCTCGCCTGGAAGGGCGCGTCGGACGCCGTGGAGTCGGCGTCGCGCTCGGGGAAGTACCGCACGGCGCTGGCGGCGCTCGAGGCCTTCGAGGCTCGTTTCGCGGGCACGCCGGCCGCGGCCGAGCTCCCCGCGCGGATGGAGGCCGTGCGCGCGCAGGCGACGACGGCGCTGGACGCCCTGCGCGTCCGCACGGCGCCCCTGATCCGGATCGACGCGACGCGGGCCTACCGCCTGCTCACGTCGTCGGGCCTCGAGCTGCCGCCGGACCTCGAGGCCGAGCTCGCGGCTTTGATGGCGCAGGTGCGGGCGCTGTGGACGAAGCCCGCGCCAGGCCGCGAGCCCCCGCCGGCCCCCACGCCCGGGAGCGCGCCGCGCCCGCCGGGCAGCGGCGTTGCCCCGCCGCCCGAGGTGCCGCCGGGCGAGGGTCCGACGCCGGGCGCCGGGGGCGACCGCGACGCCGCGGCCCGCAGCCTGTGGCTCGAGGCACGCGAGGCGCTGCTCGCTCGCAAGTGGGCCGACGCGAAGAGTGGCTACGCGCGGCTGCTCAAGGAGTACCCCGATGCCGGCTGCGTGCGCGCGCACCCCGAGCGCGTGCGCGCGGGGCGGCAGGCCGCCGACTTCGGGATCCGCGGCCCCGCGGCGCTCCTCCGGGAGGAGGCGACCTGGAAGGACGGCCGCCTCGAGTGCGAGTGGTCGTTCGACGACGACAAGGCGTTCCTCGCCGACTTCGTGGTCGAGCAGCCCATGGCGGGGGACGAGCCCGTCGAGGCCGAGGTGCGGTCGGGGATGGCGATCCTCTCGGGCAACACCTCGATGATGCTCAAGGTCGTCTTCGACCCGACGGACGTGACGTGGGAGGCCGACTGCGTCGCCGACGACCACCGTGACTACGGCCTCATCGGGGTGCAGGAGAGCAAGGACTACCGCGCGATCGCCATGGAGGTCTGGAACACGCAGTTCCGCCTGAAGAAGGGCTCGGCCGCGAAGGTGCTGGCCGCGCACGTGCTGTGGATGTTCGGCGACGGGGTCTGGCGGGACGCCGATCCCGGGACGCGCGGGTTCATCCGGATCGACCTCGCCGAGAAGGGCTCGAGCGGGCTCAAGTCGGGCGAGCGCGTCCGCGTGCGGTGCGAGCTCCACGGGGGGCAGATCGGCGGCGAGATCCACGGCAAGTCCGAGGGGGTCGACCTGAAGGGCCCGCTCAAGGGCGACGACGGCAAGGGGGTCGGGCCCCTCCGGATCGGCGCGTTCGCCTACAAAAGCCGGGTCGGCATCGAGCGGCTCTGGGTCTCCGGCAAGGTGGACGAGGCCTGGGCGGCTAAGGCGTTCCAGGCGCTGATGGCCCTCGAGACGGGCCCCGAGTAGGGTCGGGCCGAGGAGCGGACGGGAGCCCGTGCGGCCAGGGCTTCCGCTTTCCGTGCCGGGGACCGACACTCCGATGCGGGACGGTCGCTCGGCCCCCTGCCCCCGTCGCCCCCGGAGCCCCCCCGTGCTGACCATCGGCCGCCACCTGTCCATCACGGACGCCCTCACGGGGGCGCGCACCCCCGTCGGCCTCCGATGGGACGTGGCCGCGCGACGGCGGGCCTCCACCTCGGCCGAGCGCATCCGGCGCGCCGTGGCGAGGGACGAGGGCATCTACGGCGTGACGACGGGCTTCGGGAGCAACGCGGGCCGGCGGATCGCCCCGGAGGACGCGGCGGCCCTCCAGGAGAACCTGCTCGTCAGCCATGCGTTCGGCGCGGGCGCCCCGTTCGACGATGAGGTGGTGCGCCTCGCCCTCCTCCTGCGCACCCACGCCCTGGCCCGCGGCTTCTCCGGCGTCCGGCCCTCGACCGTGGAGGCGCTGATGGCGCTCTACGACGCGGACATCCTCGCCGTGATCCCGAGCCAGGGCAGCGTCGGCGCCAGCGGTGACCTCTCGCCCCTCTCCTTCCTCGCGCTGCCGCTGCTCGGGATGGGCCGCGTGCGCGTGAGGGGACGCGAGACGACGGCGGCGAGGGCGCTCGCCAAGGCGAAGCTCCGCCCGATCCGCCTGTCGCACAAGGAGGGGCTGGCGCTCGTCAACGGCACCCAGGTGACGCTCGCGTGCGCGCTGCTCGCGCTCGAAGCGTCCGTGGTGGCCCTCCTGACGGCCGACGTCGCGGCGGCGCTCACGACGGAGGCGCTGGCGGGCCGGTCGGCGGCCCTCGACCCGCGCATCCACGCGGCGCGCGGGCACCCGGGACAGATCGCGAGCGCGGCGCGCATCGCCACCGTGCTGCGCGGCAGCCGCCTCGTGGACGCGGCCATCTCCTCCATCCCCGGCAAGCGCACGGCCCCGCAGGACGCGTACGGGATCCGGTGCGCGCCCCAGGTGCACGGCGCGTCGTCGGACGGGCTCGCCTACGCCGAGGACGTCCTCGAGCGCGAGATCGACGCGGCGACGGACAACCCGCTCGTGTTCGGGGACGACGTGCTGTCGGGCGGCAACTTCCACGCCGAGCCCGTGGCGCTCGCCGCCGACCACCTCAAGCTCTGCGTCCACGAGCTCGGGTCCATCAGCGAGCGGCGCACGGCCACGCTGGTCGACGCCCACATGAACGAGGGACTCCCGGCCTACCTGGCGCCGACCCCCGGCCTCCACTCGGGCTACATGCTGCCGCAGTACGTCGCGGCGTCCATCGTGTCGGAGAACAAGGTGCTCTGTCACCCGGCGAGCGCGGACTCGATCCCGACGGGGTCGAACGTCGAGGACCACGTGAGCATGGGGACCACGGCGGCGAAGAACGCGATGAAGGTCGCGGACAACGTCCACACGGTCCTCGCCATCGAGCTGATGGCCGCGGCCCAGGCCGTCGGGCTGCGCCGGCTCGCCCCGTCGCCCGCGACCGCCCGGGTGATCGAGCTCCTGCGGACGGCGGTCCCGTTCCGGAAGGTGGACGCCCCGTGGGGCGACGCCCTCGAGCTGGTGCGCACGCTCGTGCGCGAGGGGCTGGTGGCGGCGACGGCGTTCGGGACCCGGTCGAGAGGAGCACGGCGATGAGCGGCAAGATCGAACCCCGGACGCTCAAGGGCTTCCGCGACACGATGCCCGCCCTGGCGGCGGCGAGGAACCGGATGTTCCGGGCGCTGGAGGGCGTCTTCGAGTCGTTCGGCTACGGCCCCATCGACACGCCCGCGCTCGAGTACGCCGAGATCCTCCGGGGCAAGGGCGGGGACGAGTCCGACAAGCAGATGTTCGAGTTCGAGGACCAGGGCGGCCGCCGCGTGGCCCTCCGCTTCGACCTCACCGTGCCCCTCGCGCGCTTCGTCGCCGAGCACCAGTCCGAGCTGGCCTTCCCCTTCCGGCGCTACCACATCGGCCCCGTCTGGCGCGGGGAGCGCCCGCAGAAGGGCCGCTTCCGCGAGTTCACCCAGTGCGACGCCGACCTCATCGGCGCCGTCGGCCCCGCCGCCGACGCCGAGATCGTCACGATGTTCGCGCGCGCGTACGTGGCCCTCGGCATCGAGGGCGTGGTGGTGCGCCTGAACGACCGCCGGGTGCTCAACGGCCTCCTCGAGATCGCGGGCATCCCCGACCAGGCCGTGAAGGTCCTGCGGGCCATCGACAAGTGGGACAAGGTGGGCCCCGAGGGCGTACGCCAGGAGCTCTCGGCCGCCGACGTCGAGGGCGAGGCGGCAGAGCGCATCCTCGCCTTCCCCGCGTGCGCGGGCACGGGCAACGCCGCGACGCTCGACGCCTTCGAGCGGCTCGTGGGGAGCAATCCCCGGGGCCACGAGGGCGTGGAGGCGCTCCGCGCGGTGCTACGGCTCGTCGCGGCGGCCGGCGTGCCCGACGCCGCGGTGCGGGTCGACCCGACGATCGCCCGGGGGCTCGACTACTACACCGGCATCGTGTTCGAGGCCGCCCTCACCTCCATGCCCGAGATGGGCAGCGTGGGAGCCGGGGGCCGCTACGACGACCTCGCGGGGCTCTACACGAACACGCGCCTGCCGGGCGTCGGGTTCACCGTCGGCCTCTCGCGCCTCCTCGAGGCCCTCGAGGAGCAGGGCAAGCTCGCGGGCGCCGCGCTCGACCGCGGCGTGATCGTCACGCACCCCGAGGCGGGCGATCCCGCGGGCGCCTTCGCGCTCGCGGCAGCGGTGCGGGCGGCGGGCTTCCCCGTCGAGACGTTCCCCGAGCCCCGCAAGCACGCCACGCAGATGAAGTTCGCGGACAAGAAGGGCCTGCGCTTCGCGCTCACCCTCGACCCGAACGGCACCGTGCACGGCAAGGATCTGCGGCGGGGCGAGTCGTTCGACGCCCCCACCGTGGAGGCCGCCGCCGCGGAGCTCCGCGCGCGGGCCTGACCTCCGCCGCCCGTGTGGGGCGCGGTCCCGGAGGCCCGTCGCGGCCCGCCCTCGACGGAGACCGGACTTCCCTTCGGACCCCGCTTCCAGGATACTCCTCCCGCGTCGCCGTCGGAGTCCCGAGGCGCCCGGGGCGCACGAACGGAGGAGCTCGAAGATGCACGTCTCCAAGGACACGATTCCCGCGAAGATCGACGTCCCCGGCGCGAAGGCACGCCAGGCGACCGGGTTCGGCGACGCCACCGGGTACGGCGCGATGGCCGGCGAGTACTTCTCGCTCGGGGCCGGGACCGACATCGCCCCGCTGCTCAAGGGTCTGAAGCACGACGGCTGCCACGCACCCCACTGGGGCTACATGATCGCGGGCGAGCTGGTCGTCACCTACACGGGCGGCAAGACCGAGACGTGCAAGGGGAGCGACCTCTTCTACTGGCCGCCCGGGCACAGCGTGCGCGTGGTCAAGGACTCGGAGGTCATCCTGTTCAGCCCCGAGAAGGAGCACTGCGACGTCATGGACCACATGCTCCGTGCCATGAAGGGCTGAGCAGCCGCGCCACACCCGCCGCACCGCGTCGCGCTACCCCTCGCGCTTGGGCTGCGGGCGGCGGATCATCAGGCGGCGCGCCACGGACTGGACGAGCCAGCGGGGCGAGAGGCGCGTACCGACGAAGATCAGGATGTTGTTGAGCGCCCCGGTGACCACGCGGGGCTTCCCCTTCGCGAGCGCGACGAGCCCCTTCCGCGCCACGGGGTCCACCGCCATCTTGTACTTCAGGAACTCGTTCGACCCGCGGTAGCCGGCCACCTCGAAGAACTCCGTGTCGGTCACGCCCGGACAGAGGGCCGTCACCTCGACCCCCCTCGACCGCACCTCCTCGCGCAGGCTCTCGCTCCAGTTGAGGAGGAACGCCTTCGTCCCCGCGTATCCCGCCTGAAACGGCGCGGGCAGGATCCCGGCCATGGACGCGAGGTTGAGGATGAAGCCCTTGCGCCGCTCGAGCATGCCCGGCAGCAGGAGGCGCGCGAGGGCCACGGGGGCCTTGCAGTTCACGTCGATCATCTGCGCGACGCGATCGCGGGGAGAGCGCTCGGTCAGGCCGGCGACGCCGAAGCCCGCATTGTTCACGAGCACGTCCACGGCGCCGAGCGCCTCGGTGGCCCGAGCGGCGATGCGGTCGGCCGCCGCCGGGTCGGCGAGGTCGTCCACGATCGTCACGACGAGCGGACTCCCCAGGGCCCGGCACTCGGCTGCGACCGCCTCCAGGCGATCGGCCCGGCGAGCGGTGATCGCGAGGCGCGCCCCCACCACGGCCAGCTGCTTCGCGAGGGAGGCCCCAAGGCCCGCGGACGCGCCCGTGACGAGGACGCCCAGGTCGCGGAAGATGGAGAGGACGGCCATGGACGGCTCCGGCCCGCGCACGCGGGGAGGGCAGCGTACCGCGCGAGGGGCCGCCCTGCCCTCGGCGCTTCGCCCGGAGCCGCCCGTGCGTTACGGTGAGCGGATGGTCGAACCGAGCGAGCCCGCCGTCCCGCCGGGGACGCCTCCACGGAAGCCCGCGCCCGCCGTGGCGACCTCGCCGCCGCCGCCGGTCCCGACGCCGGCGCCCGGGACCGCCGCGGCCGAGGAGCGCCTCTTCCTCGAAGGCCCCCAGAGCCGCCTCGCGGAGTTCCGGCGCGCGGTGAAGATCTTCTTCGAGTTCATTCGCGGCTTCCGCGCGCTCCACTTCGTCGGCCCCTGCGTCACGGTGTTCGGCTCGGCGCGGTTCGCGGAAGGCTCGGCCCCGTACGAGCAGGCGCGCGACATCGGGGCCCGCCTGTCGCGGGCGGGGTTCGCGGTGATGACCGGCGGCGGACCGGGCATCATGGAGGCGGCGAACCGCGGGGCTCGCGAGGCCGGAGGCTCGAGCATCGGGTGCAACATCGACCTGCCCGAGGAGCAGAGCCCCAACCCCTACCTCGACCGGGAGATCTCCTTCCGCCACTTCTACGTGCGCAAGGTGATGCTCGTGAAGTACAGCTACGCGTTCATCGTGATGCCTGGCGGCTTCGGCACGCTCGACGAGCTCTTCGAGATCGCCACCCTCATCCAGACGAAGAAGGTGGTCGACTTTCCCGTGGTCCTGGTCGGCACCGCCTTCTGGGCACCCTTGATCGTCTTCCTGCGCAGCCTGGTCGTGGCGAAGACGATCCGCGCCGAGGACGTGGACCGGATCCTCGTCACCGACTCGCCGGAGGACGCCGTCGCGCGCGTGCGGGCGACCGCGGTGGACCGGTTCGGCGTCACGTTCGGCCCGCGGCCGAGGCGGCGCCGGTGGCTCGGGGAGCGGTAGGCGGCCGCCGCATTGGCCCTTGGGGCGCCGGCAGAAGACGCGCGTCGATTCTTGCGCACGCTCTCAGGCCAGGAGGTCCTCCCACCGCGCGGGCCAACGGTCTTCGAGCGCCGCCGTCGCGTACGCCCGGCACAGCTCGCGCGTGTCGGCGAGGGA
>JAYTCP010000390.1:0-8777 GCA_043736435.1 Planctomycetia bacterium
CCGGGCTCCATGGCGCCCGCCGACTCGATCCACGCGGAGGGGCTCCGCATCCCGCCCGTGCGCTGGATCCGCCGCGGCGTCGAGGACGACGACGTCGGCCGCCTGCTCCTCGCCAACGTGCGCGAGCCCGCCGAGCGTCGGGCCGACCTCGAGGCCATGGTCGCCGCGCTGCGCCACGGGCTCCTCCGCCTGCGCGCGCTCGCCGCCCGCGACGGCCTCGCCCCCTGGGCCGCGCGCGCCGCCGCGCTCCTCGCGCACGGGCGCCGCGTCGCCGCCGCCGCGTTCGGCGCGCTGCCCGACGCCGTCGCGCGCGCCGACGCCCGACTCGGCGTGCCCGGGCTCGACGGCCGTCCCGCAGTTCTCCGCGTGGCGATCCGCAAGCGCGGTCGCCGCCTCGCCGTCGACTTCACCGGCACCACGGGACCCGTGGGCGCGGGGCTCAACGCGACGGCCGCCGTCACGCGGAGCGCCGTCGCCTACCTCGTGCGCTGCCTCGCGCCCGAGGACGCGCCGAGCAACGACGGCCTCGTGAAGGACGTCGAGGTCGTCATCCCCGCGGGCTCCTGCCTCGACGCGCCCTATCCGGCCCCCGTCGCGGGCGGCAACGTCGAGACGAGCCAGCGCCTCGTCGACGTGCTCTGGCTGGCCGCCGCGAAGGCGTGGCCCGCGCGGTTTCCCGCGCCCGGGGCAGGCACCATGTCGAACTGGACGCTCGGACCCACGCCCGGCGGCGCCCCGTTCTCCCCCTACTACGAGACCGTCCCCGCGGGCGCGGGCGGCGGCCCGCTCGGCCCCGGCGCCGACGCGATCCAGCAGCACATGACGAACACGCGCTCCACGCCGGTGGAGATCCTCGAGGGACGCCTGCCCGTGCGCGTGCTGCGCGTCGTGGTGCGCCGCGGATCGGGGGGCGCCGGCCGCCATCCCGGCGGGCGCGGCCTCCTGCGCGAGATCGAGGTGCTCGTGCCCGCGACGTTCTCCTGGCTCATGACGCGCCACGACGACCCGCCGCCGGGCGTTGCGGGCGGCCGTCCCGGGGCCGTGGGGCGCGTCTGCGTCCGCCTCGGCGGGCGCTGGCGCCGCCAGGCCGCGCGGGGGTGCGTGACCCTCGCCGCGGGCGACGCGTTCCGCGTCGAGACCCCGGGCGGGGGCGGTTTCGGACCGCCGCCGCGACGGAGGGGGTAGGGGGCGCGGGGGGCGGGGGAGGGCCGCGCGCGGCCTTCCGGCCCGGTCGCGCGGTCCCGCGCGGGCCTCCCGCCTTCCGCGTACGATTCCGCCCCACGGGCCCCCGATCGGCCCGAGGTCGAGGAGGTGGCGTGGCGATTCCGAGGTCCATGGGCTGGCTCGTCGTGACGGGCGGCATCGTGCTGGCGCTGGTCGGGCTCTCGTTCCTGGCGCTCGACAAGCAGAACGTCGTCTGGGGCATGGGTCGGGCGTCCTGCCCGCACTGCCGCACGGCGGTGCCCTTCTTCGCCAAGCGGTGCCCGACGTGCCGCGAGGAGTTCGACTGGGTCGTCGCCCCCGACGAGGAGAGCCCCTGGTGCGACCAGTGCCTCACGCCGGGCGAGGACGAGGCCCTCCGCCTCCGACGCAAGGCCCTCACCGAGGAGGTCGCCGTCCAGCGCGTGGCGCAGGCGCTCTCGATCACGCCGGCCGCCGCGACGACGTGGATGCACGGCGTCGGCCGCGGACAGTGCGGGTGGTGCGGCGGCACCGGCACCGACCTGGCGGCGGCGACGACGACGGAGGCCTTGCCCTGTCCCGTGTGCTTCGGCGAGAAGCGGTGCATCGCGTGCGACGGGGACCGTCGGGTCCGGGTCGGGCTCGAGGCCTCCCACGCCGAGTTCGAGCGCTATCGCGCGGCGGCGGACGTGCTCAGCGCGCCCGCCACGCCGCTCGAGACCGCGCGGAGCGAGATCAAGACGGCGAACGAGGCCTTCCTGCGTCGCCACGCGGGCACCGTGGAGGCCGCCACGCTCTGGTTCCCTCCCCTGTTCCTGCGCGGGAACGGCGAGGCCGTCCCGCGCGCCGCCACCATGGCCCGGCAGCGGTTGCAGAACGTCTTGAGCACGCTCAGGGCCCCGTAGGCGCTACTTCCCCGGCGGGGGCGCGAGCGGCAGCGGCCGGCCCTCGAGGTCGGCGTGGTCGATCTTGAAGTGCTCGAGCACCGTGGCCGCCACGTCCTTGACGCCGTAGGGGCGGTCGGGGGGCGCGGGCGCGATCGCGCGATTCGACAGCAGGATCCCGGGCACGAGGTCCCGGTCCGTGCTGCAGTGGTCGCCAGACCATGGGTAGCGGTTGTCCTCGCAGACGGCACCGCCGCGCTTCACGAGGCCGCCGAGCAGGGCCGTCTGCCACGAGACGCGGTAGCCCTCGGCGAACCCGAGCTGGAGCTCGGCCGCGCGCCCCATCTGGGGCCCCTTGTAGATCTCCGACACCACGTACACCTTCGACAGCGGGGCCGCGCCGTCGCCGTCCGTGTCGCGGTAGGCGAGCAGCTTCGCGCGCATCTCGTCGATCAGCGCGGGGACGTCCTCGTCCTTCACGATCCCCTCCGGCTCGCGGCCCTTGCGGTTCAGGTAGATCTGCCCGAGGCCGAGCGCGTACGCCCGCGACTTCGACCAGTCGATGCCGGCGATGGACAGCCGGTCGCCGAAGAAGTCGCCGAGGTTGCGCTCCCCGGAGTCCTTCGTCGCGACGAGGTAGCCCGCGTTGAGCAGCCACTGGTTCACGTTCATCCCCCGCCGCCACGTGCGGAAGCCGTGGTCCGAGACCACGAGCAGGACGTCGCGCGGGGACAGGGTGGCGAGGACGTCGCCCACGATCTTGTCCATGCGGGCGTACACCGTCTTCAGGGGGTCGCCCAGCACCGCCTCGATCCGCGCGGCCTCGCCCTGGTCGTAGAAGGGGTGCTTCGGGTCTTGGAGCCACCAGAAGCAGTGGGCCGCGCGGTCGGTCTGGGTGCAGACCGAGAACACGCAGGCGCTGCCGCGCCGCAGCTCGCCGAGGACCATGGCCGCGTCGTGGTCCATGTCCTCGAGGACGTCCTTCAAGAACGCGTCGGGCGTGGTGTTGCCGTCGTTCAGCTGGAACGTGGGCTCCATCCAGCCCATGGTCTTCGACGCGCCGTAGGCCCGCTCGAGCTCGGCCGCGTACGTGCCCGGCTGCGAGACGGCGAGCGCGGGGTCGAGCGGGTCGATCTGGACGGGCGATGCGAGGACCCGCAGGGCGTCGCGCGCGTCCGTCGTCTTCACCTCGAAGCGCACCCGGCCCCACACGCGGACGCGCGGCCACGTCGGCATCTCGAAGGGCACGCGCATCCACGTCGAGCTCGCGCCCGGGGCCACCACCTCGCGCACGCCTCCCACCGCGATCGTCACGGGGCCGCCCGGGGCCGAGCGCTCGAAGCGCAGCGGGACCGTCACCCGCCGCCAGCCGCCGCCCGGCGCCGGGCGGCTGCGGTCGTACGGCCCCTCGAGGTACGTGTCGTACGCGCGCGCGTCGGGGCCGCCGTCGAGGTGGATCTGGCGGCCGTTGAAGACCGTGAGCTCGCGCACGCGGCCGAGGAGGCTCGCGTCGTAGACGGCGTAGCTGCCGTTGGTCCCCGCGAGGTCGGGGGTGCCGAGCCCGGAGAGGACCTGGCTTCCCGGGTAGGGCTTCACGGGGAACGCGAGGGGCTGCCGGAGGGCGACGACGCGGTAGCCCGCGGCGGCGACCCGCTCGGGGAACGTCGGATAGGCGAGCTTGCTCGTGATGCGCGGCGGACGGACGGGGACCTTGCCGAACAGGAAGCGCGCGGGCTCGAGGTCGACCATGCCGTTCTGGGGGAGATAGCCCGTGCGGGCGGGATCGCGGTCGACGAAGTCGAAGAGGCCGTGCCACGCGGGACCCATCCCGGTCATCAGGCTCGCCCACGCGACCGGCGACTCGGGCGGGATCTCGCTCTGCAGCTCGTGGAGCGCCCCCGGTCGGGCTCCATCGGCCCGAGAGCCCATGAGCCTCGCGAAGTTCGGCATGTCCCCTGCCGCCACGTACTTGCGGATCATCCGCGGGTCCGCGCCGTCGTATCCGAGCACGACGATCCGGCCGATCGTGCGCGCGTCGGTGGCCTCGTGCCACCGAGGGGCTCCCGTGGCGCGGGAGAGCCCCTCGGCGGCCACCCCGAGGTCGAGGAGGGCGGCCAAGGCGAGGAGCGGGAGGTAGCGCAGGACGCGGGCCAGGGGGCGACTCCGGGCGATGGTCGGGAGAGCGAGCCTACCGGGAGAGGCGGGCGGATGCCGCCCGGGATTCCAGGGGGCGCGTCGCGTGGGGGAAGAGGACAGGGAGGACGGGGGCGGCGGGGGCGGTCCCTCGCCGCGGCGCGCCCCGTTCCTCGCTCGGGGAGGTGGGGGCCCGCCGCCCCTGCCGCGCCACGTTCCTCGCTCCAGGAGGTGGGGGCGCGGTACCCTCTTGCCCGATGCGACTCGCCGTGCCCCTCTCCCTCGTGCTCGGACTCCTTCCCTCCCTCGCGTGGGCGGCCGACGATCCCGCGGCGCTCGCCGTCGAGGCCGCCCGCAGCGGCCGGTTCGACGAAGCCGTCGCGCGCAGCGAGGAGGCGGTGAAGGCCCGCCCGAAGGATGCGGCCGTGTGGAACGTGCGCGCGTACACCCTCTCCGCGGCCGGTCGCAAGGCGGAGGCCGTGGAGGCCTACGCGCAGGCGTCCGCGCTCGACCCGAAGGACGTCCTCTCCCAGATGAATCGCGGGAGCGTCCTCCTGGCCCTCGGGCGGCCCACGGAGGCGCTCTTGGCCTTCGACCAGGCGCTCGCGCTCGATCCGCGGCGCGCCCGCCTCTACAACCACCGCGGCGTCGCCCTCGAGCGGCTCGGGCGGCTCGACGACGCCCGACGGTCGTACCGCACCGCGATCCGCCTCGCCCCGAAGGACCCGATCCCGCACAACAACCTCGGCGCGCTGGCGTACCGGCGCGGGGTCGAGGGCGGCGCGGCGGCGCTGTTCGCGAAGGCGCTCGAGCTGGATCCGCGATTCGAGGCCGCCTCGTTCAACGCGACGCTCGTGGTCGCCCGGACCACGGGGCAGTCGACGAAGGCCGAGGACGAGATCCTCGCCTCCGCCGCGCGCGCCGACGCGCCGCCCCGCGTGAAGGCCCGCGCGAAGGGCGTCCTCGCCGGGCGGGCGGCCAAGGCGGGGCGCCTCCCCGACGCGAAGCAGCTCTACCTCGAGCAGCTCGAGCTCGACCCGACGGACGCGTCGGCCCTCAACGACCTCGGCGTGCTCGAGGACCAGGCCGGAGAGGCGCGCGAGGCGCTCGCGCACTTCCTCATGGCGATCGATCTCCGGCCCTCCGACCCGAACGTCCTCAACAACGTGGGCGTCGTCCACGTCCATCGCGGCGACCTCGCCGCGGCGGAGGTGTCGTTCCGGGACGTGCTGCGGCTCGAGCCGTTCTTCCACCGCGCGTGGCACAACCTGGGCGTCGTCCTGGGGGCGAAGGGCGATCGGAACGGGGCCGTGGCGGCGTTTCGGCGCGCGGCCGAGCTCCAGCCCGCCGACGCCTCGGCGGTCTACAACCTGACGATCCTCGCCCGCGAGATGGGCTCCGACCGCGCGAGCGAGCGCGCGGGCTACGAGCGCGCGCTGAAGGTGGACGCGGACCTCACCGAGGCCCACCTCAGCCTCGGGACCCTCCTCGCCGATCCCGCCACGCCCTCGGGGCTCCGCGACGAGGCGAGCGCGCGCAGCCACCTGCGACGGTTCCTCGAGCTCGCCTTCGCCGACGACGTCACCGGCCGCAAGCAGGCCCAAGACTGGCTCTCGTGGCTCGATCGCGCCGCCGCCGCCCGCGCCGCCGCCGACCGCGCAACCCCGCCGCGCTGATACGCTCGCGGCGCGGCGCGGATGCGGCGGCGGGGTCGCCTACGCCGTGGTCGCCTCGGACTCGCCTTCCCGGCGCCGCGCGGCGGGCATGCCCGCGAGGGGGCGCAGGATCCAGGTGACGGTCCCGAGCGGCGAGAAGCGACCCTCGGGCAAACGGAGGGGGGGCACCTCGGAGCGCGGCGAGTCGAGCCGGACCTCGCCCTCCCGCCGGTGCAGGATGCGGATGCGGACGCGCCCTCCGTCCCGCACGGCCACGAGCGCGCCCTCCTCGAGCGGCGCCGCGGGCATCACGAGGAGGAGATCGCCCTTCTCGACGCGCGGGTAGGCCTCGTCGTCGTCGGCGACGAGGAACCAGCACCCGGGCCTAAAGAGGCGACGGTCCACGTGGATCGAGTCGAGGGCATGCCGCGCGGACGCCGAGGGATCGCCGGGGGGCGGCGTCGCGAACACGAGCACGCGGCGCCAGGGGCGGTCGTCGGCGGCGGCGTTCCCGATCGGAGCGGACGGAGCCGTCGCGGGGTGCGCGGGCAGCGACGTGTCGAGGAGTCGGGGCAGGACCCGCAGCAGCTCGTCCCGCTGTCGGCCCGAAACCTCCTTCAGGAGGTCGTTCGACTTTCGCTCGGCGGAGCGGGCGTCGGGCACGTCGCGCACGCGGCGCGTGAGCTGTCCGAGCAGGATGCGGTGGTCCTCGGGGAGGCCGAGCATGTCGGCCACGTAGTCGGGCAGGAAGCCGGGCCGCCGCGTCATGTGGAAGAGGCTCGTCGTCAGCAGGCGATCGCGGGAGCGCCGGCGACGGATCCGGTCTTCCACGAGCCGAATCACCCGCTGCCGAACCGGCTCGGGGGTGCGCTCCATCGCGGCGAGCTCCTGGAGCCGGCGCTCGTCGATCCGCAGGGTCTTGGCGAGCGCCGCCACGAGGTCCTCGCGGGGAGGAGGCTTGCGGCGCGACTCGAGGAGACTCAGGTACGAGCCCGTCAGGCCCGCGAGGTCGCCCAGCTCGGCCTGGGAGAGGCCCGCAGCGAGGCGGGCCCGCTTCAGCTCGGTGGCGAAGTCATCGGGAGGAGGAGGGGGCGGCGGGGGAGGGGGGGGCAAGTGCGGCATGGGGGTGCGTGGAGGCCGGGGGCGGGTCCCGTCGGACCGGCCGAGCCTACCCCCTGGGAGGGTCGCCGGTGACCGAAAAGAAATGCGTTGACTAACTAGTTATGTGATGTAGTCTTCATTCGTCGCCGAGGTCGAGCTGGAAGGTCCGGCTCGCGGTGACCGTCGGTGGGTTCGTTGGGTCGGCGGACCAAGCGAAGACGGTCCAAAGGCTCAGGAGCGACGTGAAGGCCCTTACGGGAACGGGTCGGACGGGTCGTAGCGATTCTCCAGCGGACGCCATCGAGCGGGGGGCGGGTGAAAGCCCGCCCCCCGGTTTGCTGTTCAGCCACCCTTCCAATGTGCTACGGGGATCGACGGAACCGCCTGTCCCTCCATGGGTACGGTTCCCGCCGCTCAATTCCGCCCCGGCGGATTGTGGCGAAATGACGTTCCTCGATTCCGAGGCCCCCCCGGTCCGTTCGGCCATCAAGTTCGGCGGAAGGGCCCCGATCTATGGCTTCGGGCCGGCGGTCTGTCCGGGGTCGGGCTGGAGCCCTCAAGGGTTTCGGCCCGCGTGTCGATTGGCACGGGGTTTCCATAGGAGGGCTCCGGGGCACTCGCCCGGTTGGCACTCGGAGGAGGTTCCATGAGCAGCACCCATCGGATCGCGCGCCGTTCTCGGTGCCCCGGCCTCCGTCGGAGCCTCCCCCGGTCCCTCGCGATCCTCGCCGCATGGGTGCTCCCGGCCGCCATCGTGGTCGGTGGATGGGCGTTCGCTGCTCCCGCTGCGCAGGCCGCGGACGAGAAGGCCCCAGCCTACCGGGTGAGCGACGTAACCCAGGTCTTCGTGGGCAACCCCCGGTTGTTCAAGAAGCCCTGCGTCGTTTCCACCGACCGCGTCTACCGGGCCATCCCCGAGTACCAGGAGATCGTCGAGAAGAACCTCACCGACAAGGACGTGCGCTACCACTTCCTGATGCGGAAGGCCTCCGACAAGTTCAGCCGCGCCGTCCAGGCGCTGGCGCGGGACCTGGGCTACGACCTGGTGGCCGGCACGGGTGCCGTGACCGCGACGAGCGCGGAGAGCCCCGCGATCCCCGACGGCACCGACGGCGCCATCTCGCGGCTCCCGTCGTAACGGCCGCACCTCTGGGTGCGGTGCGTCTCCCCGGCGGCGCGGTGCGTCCCGAAGAGCCTCGCGGCGAGGTCTTGGCGGAGCGAGGTGTCTCCCGCCGTCCGGCCCGGCTCCGAAGGGTCGCTCTGCTCGCGGCGCTCCTTGCGGCCGGCCTGACGCTCGTCGGTGGGGGCGCGGGCCGCGTGGCCCGCGCGGACGAGGCCTCCTCCGCCGCGGCGGGGCGCGGCTTCGCCCCGCTCGATGAGGCCTCGTGGCGAGCCGAGGACGGGCGCCTGCGGCGCCTCTACCGCCCGCGCTTCGTCCCGGCCGAGAGCCTGCTCGCCGACGCGCTGGCCCTCGGAGTCGCGGGCGTGGAGATGGCGCTCGACGCCCGCCACGCGCGGCTGCTTCTCACGGCGCCGGAGGCCGGGTTCGGTGTGGCCGAGGACGCCCTCGACTGGCTCGACGTCCCCCAGCCCTCGGTGCTCGTGGAGGTCGGCATCGTCGAGACCGTGAGCCGCTGCAACGTGGAGTCGGGCGGGCACGGGCTCTTCGACCGCGGGTCGCAAGGCCCCAACACGTTCTTCCGCGGGCTCCGCTCCGACTTCGAGCCCGACTCCTGGCTGCGCAGCGAGCTCCTGGGCACGCGCCCGTTCGAGGGCGCCTCCCTCGACCTCGCGCGGGACGCGCCGGGCGGGCCCCTCTCGG
>JAYTCP010000391.1:0-4619 GCA_043736435.1 Planctomycetia bacterium
GTGGTGGGCACCCCGGACAGCTCGCCGGTCTCGGGATCGAGAGCGAGACCCGACGGCAGCGCCGAGGGCGACGGGACCGCCACGAAGGCATAGGGTCCGCCTCCGCCTCTCGGCGCGACCGGAAAGGTCGTCGCATACGGGAAGCCGCGCGCCGCGTCGGGGAGCGACGACGCCCCGATCCCGAGCGGGAGCACCACGACCCGCAGGTCGAAGGGGCGCTCGGCCTCGGCCCCGAGGGCGTCCCGGGCGCGCACGATGGGGCGGTAGGGATTCTCGGCGCGGACGGGCACTCCGGTCAGGGTCCCGTCCGCCCGCAACGTGAGGCCCGTCGGGAGCTCGCCGCCCGCGAGCTCGAAGGCGTACGGCTCGGTCCCCCCGGCCGCCTCGAACCGGTGCGCGCACGGAGCCCGGTATGCGAGCGGTCGCACCTCGAACGGCAGCAGGGTGAGCGGCCCGCGGCTCACCGCGATGGTCAGCTCGCGGCGATCGGCCGCGACCGTCACGTCACGCGCGAGCGAGGGGTCGGGGCCGTCCTGCGCCTCCACGGAGAAGCGGTAGGTGCCGGGCCGACGGGGCCACCCGAGGAGCTCGCCCGTTGATCCATCGAGTGCGATCCCGGGAGGGAGCTGCCCTCCCGCGAGGAGGAAGGTCAGGGGCGCGTGTGGGCCCACGGCTTCGATCCGGGCGGCATAGGGGAAGCCCGTCGAGGCCGCGGGACAGCCCGGCGACACGATCTTCACAAGGTCGGGCCCCGACGGCGGGGCCGTGCCCCCTCCGCACCGGCAGAGGGCAACGAGGGAGAGGAGCGCGACCCTGCGGATCGGGCGCGGGCGCGGCGTGGGGAAGGTGCGGGTGGCCATGGGCGGGATGCCTTCTGGGGGAAGGGCGGGGGGGTGGCGGAGGGCGGCGGGGCGTGGGGGGTGGCGGTGATGTGTCGGGGGAGGTGGCGGGCGGTGGGGAGCGGGGGGAACGCCGGGTGCACGGAGCGTCTCGAGCCGGCGGCGTCGAGCGCGCGCGGAGGACGGCGTCCTCGGTCGGCCTCAGATCGCGCGGGCGGGGCCGATGGTCACGCTCCGGGTGCGCGGGCTCGCCCGTCACGTCCGCGTCACGGGGAATCCGAGTCGGCCCTGCCGCCGCGGTGGCGGGCGAGCCATGCGCCGGTACGATCCGTCCCGACTTCGGCCCCGCCGGCTAGATCCAGGTTCCGTCCCCGGAGCGTCGCCCCATGCGCATCGTCTTCCGCCGTGCCCTCGCGTCTCTCGTGGGCGCCCTTGCTTTCCTGGGCACCGGCTGCGGCGGAGGCACCTCGGACACGACGACGTCCCTGCCGGGCACCCTGACCGCGCTCGCGCTCGAGGGCGCCACGGCGCCCAACACGTCCGGCGGCACGTTTGGCGCGTTCCTGGCCACGGCGCAGATCTCCGCGGGGGACGGCGGCTGGACCGCGTTCGTCGCGACGGTGGTGGGCGGCGACACCGCCGAGGCGCTCTTCGTCGCCACGCCCGGCGGCACGGTGGCGCGCGTGTTCGCGGTGGGCGACGCGGTGCCGGCCCCCGGGTCCGGCACGATCGCCGACTTCACCCGCATCTACATGCGGCCGAACGGGATCGTGGCGACCCTCGTCGAGATCACGGGCGCCTCGGCGCGCGGCGTGCTGACGGCGGACGTGTCCGCCGCCGGGGTCGTCAGCAACGTGGCGCGGTCGGTCTACATCGGGGACGCGATGCCCGCGACGACGCTCACGGGCTTCAATCCCGGCACCCTGGTGACGATCGACGACGACTGGCTCGACGTGGACGACCTGGGCCGCGTCTTCCTCATGGGGACGGGATCGAACGGCATGAGCCCCCAGGGCCTCTGGGGCAGCACCCGCAACGGGTCGGCCAAGGAGGCGCTCGCCGTGACCGGCGATCCCGTCAGCGGGGGCGGAACGCTCGGCTTCCTTTTCCACGGGTTCGGCATCGAGAAGGGGGGCGGCATCACCGCGTTCGCCGCCGACGTGACGGGAGGGCCCGCCTCGAAGATGCTGCTCGTCCGGTATCCGACCGAGCACCGCGTGATCGCCCGGAACGGCGACACCCCGCCCAGCGTCGGCGCGCGCTCCTTCGACGACGTCTTCGACGGAGACGGCCTCGTGGTCAGCTTCGGGGGCGGGGTGTCCACCGTCGCGTGGACCGCCAGCCTCACCGGCTCCGCGCCCGACCAGGGAGTCTTCTTCCGCCAGATCTCGCCGGTCGTCGGCCCGAACCTCCTGACGGTCGCGGCCTCGCAGCAGCCGTGGATCCCCGGCGACGGCGCGGCCGCCAACGGGATCGTCTCGGGCGTCTCGCTCCTCATGGGCGAGCCGAACGCCAGCCGCCTCTCCTTCTTCGTGGACGTGAGTCTCGGCACCACCACGAAGGCCATGATGTCGTGGGGGAGCGCGGCCGACTTCGGCGCCCTGTTCGGTCAGGGCGCCATCGCGCCGGGCGGCTCGACCTTCACCAACGTCTACCCGTCTCTCGTCGCCCCGGAGCCGTACGCCTGCGACGACCAGGGAAGCGTGGCCTGCACGGCCACCCTCACGGACGCGACGACCGGCGTCTTCTGGCACATCATCGGCACGAGCAGCGAGCTCTTCGCCTTCGTGGTGGTCAAGGCCGGCGACACGGCGCCCTCCACGGGTGGGGGGGCGTTCGGGTCCTTCGGGGCGCCTTCCACGGTGGTCACGGCCACCGGCGTCGTGGTGTTCCGCGCCGACGTGCTCGGCGGGACCTCCGCGACCGGGATCTTTCGTCAACTCTGATCGGAGGGCAACTCTGATCCCGGGCGCCCCGCCCGACCTCCCTCGGTCGATCGGGCCCTCGGCGATTCTTCCTCCCCTCCGTACGGTCCGATTACCCTCTGCTGACGATCCATCTCTGCGCGGAGAGGTGGCCGAGCGGTCGAAGGCGCGCGCTTGGAAAGCGCGTATACTCGAAAGGGTATCGCAGGTTCAAATCCTGTCCTCTCCGCCATCCCCTCGGCCCGTGTGGCCCGCGCGGCGCGAGCCGGTCGCCCGGAAGAAGCCGCGGGATCGCACGACGTGACGGCAGCCGACAGGTCCCCCGTGCGTAGGTCCGCGACGGAGGGGCCCCCGCCCGAGGGAGAGGCCCACCGACCCGGGTTCCTCGTGCGCCGTCCCCTCCTCGGCGTCGCCCTCGGGGCCGTCGCCATCTCCTTCGCGCCCGTCTTCGTCCGCGCGATCCCCCCCGAGTCCCTCGGGCCCACGGCCATCGGCCTCCACCGCACGGCGCTCGGCGGCGTGGTCCTCGCGCTCCTCGCCCTCCTGCGCGGCGAGCCGCTGCGTCCCTCTCCGCGCACCCTCCTCTTCACCGGCCTGGCCGGCGCGCTCTTCGCGGGCGACCTCTTCGTGTGGCACCGCTCGATCCTCCGGGTGGGGCCCGGCATGGCCACGATCCTCGGCAACACGCAGGTGATCTGGGTGGCCCTCGCCGGCGCCCTCTTCCTCGGCGAGCGCCTCGCGCGGCGGTTCGTGCTCGCCGTCCCCCTCGCGGGTCTCGGGGTCGCGCTCCTGACGGGCGTGCTCCTCGGACAGGCAAAGGATCGCGCCGACCCGGTCGGCGTCCTGCTGGGCATCGCGACCGGCGGATTCTACGCCGCCTACATCCTGGCCGTGCGGCGCGGGCAGACGGGAGAGGACCGGCTCGGTCCCGTCGCCCACATGGCGTGGACCTCCGTCGCCTGCGCCACCACCCTCGGGATCGTCGCCGCGATCGAGGGCGAGTCGGTGGTCCCCTTTGACACGCGCACCGCCGCGAGCCTCGTGGGCGTGGCTCTCGTGGCGCAATGCGCCGGCTGGGTCACGCTCGCCACCTTCATCCCCCGGGTGCCCGCCTCCCGCGCCGCGCTGCTGCTCCTGCTCCAGCCGGTGTTCGCCATGGTCTGGGACGTCCTGCTCTTCGGCAGGGTCCTCGGGCCCTGGCCGCTCACGGGGGCGATTCTCACCCTTGCCGCGATCTACCTGGGCTCCATCGCCCGCTATCCTGCTCCAGCCCCGCGGGAGAGCGACTCCGGCGCGGCGCCCCCCTGAGCCCGCCCCGGCGCGCCCGCCTGGCCGCGGCGGCCGTTCCCGCCTTCCCGATCTCGTGCGGAGCCAACCCATGCGCGACACCCCGAACTTCGACGATGCGAACTTCGCCCTGAAGCTCTACGAGCTTCGCCGCGAGCCCGAGATGCGCAAGGCGCGGGCCATGATCGGCGACGTGCTCGACGGCGCCGACTGGGAGACCTTCCAGGCCGTCAACACGTACGGTCATCCCGAGAACGCGCACTGGCGCCAGGCTACGTCCTACTGGGAGATCGTCGCGTCGTTCGTCAACCGGGGGATCTTCCATCCCGACATCTACCTCGACTCGTGCGGCGAGGGGATCTACACGTTCTGCGTGGTGAAGCCCCACCTCGAGCGGCTGCGCGCGACGAACCCCCGCGCGTTCAAGCAGACCGAGCGCGTGGTCGCGGAGAATCCCGCCGTCGCCGAGCGCGTCGTGATGGTCGAGAAGGGCATGGAGGCCTATCGGGCACGCGAGGCCGCCGAAGCCGCCGCGATGGCCGCGAGCAAGCCCTCGCGCGCGAAGTCG
>JAYTCP010000392.1:0-5880 GCA_043736435.1 Planctomycetia bacterium
TGCCACGTGGCGACGGCCCTGCGCGCGGCGGGTCTGGGCACCCTGCTCATGGACCTGATGACGCCCGAGGAGGAGCGCCTCGACGAGCGCACGGGCGAGCTGCGATTCGACATCCCCCTGCTCGCGAGCCGCCTGGGGCGTGCGATCCGCTGGCTCGAGGCCGATCCCGTGCTCGCCGCGCTCCCCATCGGCCTCTTCGGCGCGAGCACCGGCGGCGGCGCGGCGCTCGTGGCCGCAGCCGAACATCCCGACCGCGTGGCCGCGGTGGTCTCGCGCGGCGGCCGGCCCGATCTCGCCGGCGCGCAGGCCCTCGCCCGCGTGCAGGCGCCGACTCTCCTCCTCGTCGGGAGCCTCGACGAGACGGTGATCCGGATGAACCAGGACGCCCTCGCGCGGATGCGCGGCACGCAGGCGCGCCTGGCCCTGGTGCCCGGAGCGACGCACCTCTTCGAGGAGCCGGGCACGCTCGACCTCGTGGCCGCCGCCGCCTCCTCGTGGTTCTCCACCCACCTCGGGAGCCAGAACTAACCGAAAGTGTCAGACACAAAGCATCACTTCTCCGCTCGGATCGGGGGATGGCAGGCATCCAGGACAGCGCGGGACACCCGGCCGGCGAGCTCCCGGTAGCCGGCGTCCGCGATCAGCGCGCGATCGTGCTCCACCGTGACCAGGCGCGCGCCACTCATCGAGAGGCCGATCCGCTGGCCGATCTCCAGGAGAGGGAGCCCGGCAAGACGTCGAAGCAGCCCCGCGCGCAAGACTCGCTCCAAGGGACGCTTTCTCTTGCCCCGACCCATCGGGCGCTTCAGATCGATCGCGGGCAGCCCGGACACCGCGCCCTCGACCGTCTCGGCATCCGCCAGCGGCAGGATGCGGCCGGTCCCGTCGGCGCAGCGCGCCTGCTCCTCCATCCACCGGAGGATGTAGTCCGGCGAGGCGGCGATGAGCGCTTCGAGGGCAAGAGGTTCTGGCAGGTGCGAGTCCATGGCCGACTCGAACCAGCGGCGCGCGCTGGCCGCGGTCCGCGTCCCGAAGACCTGCGCGTAAACGGGGGGCGAGTACGGATCTCCTACGCGGCCTGCGCGCAGGTACGCTTCCACCCAGGACCGGTCGAGCCAGGCTGGGCCGGCCATCCGCGCGTAGAGCCGGGCGCTCCCGTGGGGGTACTCGGCCGGGGTGGAGACGAGCCCGGCCTCGACCGGGTTCTGGTCGGTGTATGCGATGGCCGCCGTCATGTACCGCACCGAACGAATGGGCTTCGCCCGGTAGCGGGCCTGGACCAGATGGCCCATCCGACCCCGAGGCCGGTTGAAGCCGCGGACGTACATGCCCTCGATGTTGCGCATCGCGTCCCCCAGGCGCCCCGTGGGGCTCCGGACGATCAGGTGGGCGTGATTCGGCATGAGGCAGAACGACGCGATGCGCAGGTCCCCCCGGTCGACGCTGTGCCCCACCCGGTCGAAGAACGACCGGGCGTCCCGTTCGCGATCGCAAATGGACCGCCGGGCGACCCCGCGGACCATGACGTGCTGCCAGACCTCAGGATCTTTGCAGCGGCGCGGGTGTCCCACGCCCCTCTGTCGCGCGAGCGCGCCCGGAGGTCACGGACTAACCGCATGTGTCTGACACTTTGCTGCAGTTCTCCCCAAGAACTGCTCGCTTGTGTCTGACACCTCCGATTAGTTCACGCCGATGTGGCCCACGCGCGCCTCGGGCAATGACGGCGGAGAACCGGGGGACGGAGGCTGGGCCGGTGAGACGATTGGACGACTTGGGGGGGGGCGCGGGGGGCCCGGGCCGGCTCGGCAGCAGGATCGGTGGGAGGGGGCCACTGGGTGCTGGCGACCCCCCCGGGGGCGGATAGACTGAACCGACCGAACCGGGCTTGCCCGCTCCCGTCCGGCGGGAGGGCTCCATGCGCGTTGCCGATCTGTCGATCCAGCACCGGTTCCTTGCGATCGGCGCGGTGGTCCTCCTCGGGTTCGTCGCGGTGATCTGGATCGCCTCGCGCACGCTGACCGACGTGCGGATCGGAGGCGCGCGATACCAAGGGATCGCGAGGGACAAGGAGCTGCTGAACGAGGTCTCGCCGCCGACGCTCTACCTCGGACCGGCGATGCTCTTCGTGCTCGAGGCCGCGATCTCGACCTCGGCCGACACACGGTCCACGTCGCTCGCGCTGGCGGACGAGGCCATTTCGACCTACCGCCGGAGGATGGAATTCTGGGAGGCGAACACCGTCGATCGGGGGCTCGGGCTCCAAGCCAAGCTCTCCCGCGACGCGAAGCCCGCCGCCGAGGAGTGGCTCGCCGGCCTCGCAAAGGACGTGCTGCCGCTCCTGAGGGCCACGCCCATCGACCCCGACCGCGCGATCGCCGCGCTGGAGGCCCTCAGTCCCACGTTCCGCCGCCACCGCACCGCCATGGAAGAGGCGCAGACGATCCTCGACGCCCGCGTGAGCGCCCAGCAGAAGGAGGCGATCGAGGCCGCGGAGTCGGGCGAGCGGACGGTTCTCTGGGTCGCGGTGGGCTCGGGTCTCGGCACGCTCCTCGTCGGGACCTGGCTCCTCCGCTCGGTGCTGCGGTCCGTCGTCGCGGTGCGCGACCGCGTGCGCATCATGGCCGAGCAGGGCGCCGACCTCGGGGCCCGCATCGCCGTCACGTCGAAGGACGAGGTCGGCGACCTCGCCCTGTGGATCAACCAGTTCCTCGACAAGATCTCGGGGCTCGTGCGCGCGGTGAAGAAGTCGACGATCCAGCTGCGATCCACGGCCACGGAGATGGCCGCCACGAGCCATGAGCAGGAGGCGACCGCCAGCGCGTTCGGCGCCAGCACGGCGCAGATCGCCGCGTCCACGAAGGAGATCTCGGCGACCGGCGTCGAGCTCACCATGACCATGGCCGAGCTCGACAAGGTGGCGAAGGACTCCGCGAGCCTGGCCCTGGGCGGTCGGGATGCGCTCACCGAGATGCGCGGGGCCATGGGCGCGCTCGCCTCGAGCAGCGGGCTGATCTCGCAGCGCCTCTCGGCGATCAACGAGAAGGCGCGCGACATCACCGGCGTCGTCACCACGATCACGAAGGTGGCCGACCAGACCAACCTCCTCTCCGTCAACGCGGCCATCGAGGCCGAGAAGGCTGGGGAGTACGGCCGCGGGTTCCTCGTCGTGGCGCGCGAGATCCGCCGCCTCGCCGACCAGACCGCGGCCGCCACCCTCGACATCGAGCAGACCGTCCATCAGATGCAGGGAGCGGTGTCCGCCGGCGTCATGGAGATGGACAAGTTCTCCGAGCAGGTCCGCCGGAGCGTCGGCGAGGTGGGCGCCGTCGCGGCCCGGCTGGACAAGATCATCGGACAGGTCCAGATGCTGACGGACCGCTTCGCGCACGTGACCGAGGGCATGCGCGCGCAGGCCGAGGGTGCCGGGCACATCAACGAGGCGATGGTGTCACTCTCGGGGAACGTCAAGGACACGGCCCGCTCGCTCGGGGAGTTCTCCGTGGCGGCCGAGGACATGAAGGCGTCGGTCGAAGGGCTGAAGCAGGAGCTCGGCAAGTTCAAGCTGGAGGACTGACGGCTTGCACGTCCCCGTCGTCACCCTCGAGGTCGCGCTCGAACGCTACGGCATCGAGGCCGCGGGCGTCGTCGAGGTCGTGCCCGCGGTGCCGCTGCGCACCGTTCCCGGCACGGTGCCCGGCGTCGTGGGGCTTCTCCGCTTCCGCGGGGAGCTGGTCCCCGTCGTCGACCTCGGCGTCCTCTGGGCGGGGCGCGCGACGCCCGCCCGCATGAGCTCGCGCATCGTGGTCTGTGAGCTCTCGACCGCGACAGGCGCCCGGGACGACACGGCCAAGGGCGCGCGGCCCCGGATCGGGCTGCTCGCGGAGCGCGTCCTGCGCATGGCGACGGTCGATCCCGACGCGGTCGAGTCCGTGGACGGCCCGAGGACCCCGGGCGCCCGTGGGCTCGGCCGGCTCGTCCGGAACGGCGACGCGCTGCTCCAGCTCGTCCGCGTGGGCGACCTCGTTCCCGCCGAGGTCCTCGCCTCCCTCGTGCCCGCCGACGGCGATCCGTCATGAGCCTCGAGCGCATCGCCGCCACGTTGCGTGAGACCACGGGGCTCGAGGCCGGGGCGCTGGGGGCGGGCCACCTGGCGGAGGCCGTGGAACGGCTGCGGGCCCGGGCCTGC
Source organism: Planctomycetia bacterium (assembly GCA_043736435.1). Taxonomy (GTDB): domain Bacteria; phylum Planctomycetota; class PLA2; order PLA2; family JAEUHO01; genus JAYTCP01. The sequence goes on from JAYTCP010000392.1 coordinate 4,187, forward strand.
ATGGGCACGGAGGCGTACGCGGGACTCGTGGCCGCCGACGCCCGGGCCCGGGAGCTGCTGATCGCCGAGCTGCTCGTCCACGAGACCTCGTTCTTCCGCTACGCCCCCTCGTTCCGCCACCTGGCGTCGCTCGCGGTCGTCCGTGCGGCCGCGCGCCCCGGCCCGGTGCGGGTGCTGTCGGTGGCCTGCGCGACCGGCCAGGAGCCGTACTCGGCCGCGATCGCCCTCCTCGAGGCGAACCTCTCCCCGGAGCGCGTGTCCGTCGACGCCTTCGATCGATCGCCGTCGGCGATCGAGCAGGCCCTGGTGGGACGCTACGGCGGCGGTGGCACACGGGGCCTCGACGCCGCTCGAGCGTCGCGCTGGTTCGAGGACCAGGCAGGCACCCTGTCGATCCTGCCGTCGGTCCGCGCGCTCGTCCATTTCGAGACCGGGAGCCTCCTCGACGAGAAGCGCCCTCTCCCGCGCCAGGCCTACGACGCCGTCTTCTGCCGGAATCTGCTCATCTACCTCACCCAGGCCGCTCGGCGTCGCGCGTTGACGATCCTGCGAGCCTCCCTGGCTCCGGGCGGCGTCCTGTACCTGGGCCATGCGGAGATCGGGTTGGCGCGTGCGGGGGGCTTCGCCCCTATCGAGGGCACCGTCTCGTACGCGTGTCATGCGGGGCCGGCCGAGGCCGCGTGGCCGGCGGCGGCCGAGCGGCACGCGCGCCATCGGAGGCCCGAGCCGGAGACGCTCCCGATGCGGGCGCAGGCTCCGTGGGCCCCGGTCCCCGTGTCCTCGGTCGGCGACGTCCCCGTTACCGCCGCTGCGGTCCCCGAAGAGACGGACGTCCTGTTCGCGGCGCGCGAGCACGCCGACGCGGGTCGACTCCTGGAGGCCTGTGCGATCCTGGAGGCACGGGCGGCCCGGGGTCGTCCGGTCGCCGACCACTACCACCTGCTGGCCCTGCTGCGTCGGGCGTCGGGCCGGACGCGGGAAGCGGACGAGGCGCTCGCGCGGGCTCTCTACCTCGACCCCTCGCACGCCGGGGCACTCCTCTTGGCCGCCGTCGCGGCCGAGGGCCGGGGCGAGCGCGCCATGGCCTCGCGCCTCGTCGCGCGGGCACGTGCCGCCGTCGTAGGGAAGGGGTAGGTCATGACCACGCGTGAACCTGAGCTCGGGGACGCCGCGGAGCGCCTGCTCGACCGAGAGGCCCCGGCCGGCTACCTGGAGGCATGGGCCCGTTCGCTCGAGGGCACACCGGATGCGGCGCGGTCCGCCGCGGTTCCGGCCGCGGTGTTCCGTCTGGGAGAGGAGCGTTTCGCCCTCGTCGCCGCGATGGTCCACGAGGTCCACGTCCTGCGGGCGGTCCATCGCATCCCCGGCCGCACGAACGAGATCTTCCGAGGGATCGTCGCCCTGCGGGGCGAGCTCTACCTCTGCGCCGACCTGCACGCGCTGCTCGGGTGTGCTCGCGCGCCCGAAGGCTCGTCGCGGACTCCTCCCCGCATGGTGGTCCTGGGGCGCCCCGGGGAAACGTGGGCCTTCGAGGCCGACGCCGTCTCCGAGGTGCGCCACTTCGATCCGGCGCTCCTGGCGCCGTCCCAGGTGACCGTGGCGAAGGCGGCGGTGCGCTACACCGTCGGGGTCGTCGACTTGAGGGACGGTCCCGTGGCGCTGCTCGACCCCGACCGGCTCTTCGCCGGTCTCGC
>JAYTCP010000393.1:0-14600 GCA_043736435.1 Planctomycetia bacterium
TGCAACGCGGTCCTCCGCCTCGCCACGACCACGAACGGCGAGCTCGCCTGGCGCTCCTACGTCGCGATGGAGGAGAAGACCGGGCTCCCCCTCCGCGACCTCGCCGAGAAGTCCCGCAGCGTGCGGATGACCTTCGCCGACCTCCAGACGCAGCCCCGCCGCCTCCTCAACAGCCCCATGTGGTCGGGCCTGACCGAGAACGGACGCGCCTACTCGCCGTTCACCTACAACGTGGAGCGGCTCGTGCCCTGGCGCACGCTCACGGGACGCCAGCACCTCTACCTCGACCATCCCGCCTACATCGCGTACGGGGAGCACCTCCCCACCTACAAGCCGAAGCCGCTCCCGGCCCAGTACGGCGACCTGCGCGTCTCGAAGGAGGCCGGGCCGACCCGGATGCTGAACTACCTGACGCCGCACGGCAAGTGGCACATCCACAGCACCTTCGGCGACAACCAGCGGATGACGACGCTCTCGCGCGGCGTCGAGCCCTTCTGGATCAGCCCGAAGGACGCCGAGGCCATCGGCGTCGTCGACAACGACTGGGTCGAGATCTACAACGACAACGGCGTGGTCGTGACGCGCGCCGCCGTGAGCGTGCGGATCCCGCCCGGCATCTGCATCCAGTACCACTCGCCCGAGCGCACGTACTCGGTGCCGCGCACGCCGATGCGGGGCAACCGCCGCGCCGGCGGCCACAACAGCCTGACGCGCACCCATCTCAAGCCCAACTTCATGGTGGGTGGGTACGGACAGTTCACCTACCACTTCAACTACTGGGGGCCGGTGGGATGTAACCGGGACACGCACGTCCTGGTCCGCAAGCTCCCCGAGCTCCGCTGGTAGCGGACGGAGGACCCGGCTCATGGACGTCCGCTCCCAGGTCTCGATGGTGTTCCACCTGGACAAGTGCATCGGGTGCCACACCTGCAGCATCGCCTGCAAGAACATCTGGACCGACCGCAAGGGCACCGAGTACATGTGGTGGAACAACGTCGAGACGAAGCCCGGGACGGGCTATCCGACGAAGTGGGAGGACCAGGAGGCCTACCACGGCGGCTGGGAGCTGGACCCGAAGGGCAAGCTCCGGCTGCGGTCCACCGACAAGCGCCGCACGGTCACCAACATCTTCCACCACCCGTCCATGCCGAGCATGGATGACTACTACGAGCCCTGGACGTACAAGTACTCCGAGCTCTTCGAGGCGCCCGAGGGCACCGACCAGCCGACCGCCCGCCCCATCTCGATGGTCACGGGCGATTTCATCGACGTGAAGGCGGGCCCCAACTGGGACGACGACCTCGGCGGCTCGCAGATCTACGCGGCGAACGACCCGAACCTCGCGGCGCTGACGCCCGAGCAGCGGATGCAGCTCCAGTCCATCGAGCGGCTCGTCTTCTTCTACCTGCCGCGCATCTGCAACCACTGCCTCAACCCGTCGTGCGTGGCCGCGTGCCCGAGCGGCGCCCTCTACAAGCGCGGCGAGGACGGCATCGTCCTGCTCGACCAGACCCGGTGCCGCGGCTGGCGCGCGTGCGTGGCGGCCTGCCCGTACAAGAAGGTCTACTTCAACTGGCAGACGGGCAAGTCGGAGAAGTGCATCCTCTGCTTCCCGCGCCTCGAGACGGGCCAGGCGCCGGCGTGCTTCCACTCGTGCGTGGGCCGGATCCGGTACCTCGGCGTCCTCCTCTACGACGCCGACAAGATCGTCGAGACCGCGGAGCACCCTGACGAGGACCTCGTCCAGGCGCAGCGGGACATGATCCTCGACCCCTTCGATCCCGAGGTGATCGCCGCGGCGAAGAAGAACGGGATCGACGACTCGGTGATCGACTCGGCCCAGCGATCGCCGGTCTACAAGTTCGTGAAGGTGTGGGGGATCGCGCTGCCGCCCCACATCGAGTTCCGCACGCTGCCCATGCTCTTCTACGTCCCGCCGCTCCTCCCGGTCATGTCCTCGAGGCAGGACAACGGCACCCTGAAGAACGCCTCCGCCGGCCTCTTCCACGACCTCGATCAGGCACGGGCGCCCATCGCCTACCTTGCGCGCCTGCTGGCCGCCGGGAACGAGGGCAAGCTCCGCGCCGCGCTGCGCAAGCAGATGGCGGTCCGGGTCCACCGCCGCGCCGAGACCGTCAAGGACGTGGACCGCGCCACCGCGGACGAGGTCCTGAGGCAGGCGGAACTCACCCGCGAGCAGGCCGACGACATCTTCCGGCTGACCGCGCTCTGCACCTTCGAGGACCGCTTCGTCATCCCCCCGATGCACCGGGAGGAGGCCATCGCGATGCTCGACGAGCCGCAGACGTGGAAGCAGGAGACGGGGTTCGGCTTCCGCATGGCGCCGAAGCGGGGGTCCTGACGTGCTGGCCGAGCCGACCACCGCCCGGATCCAGGCGCTCGACGCCCTCGCGGAGCTCCTCTCCTATCCCGACGAACGGGTCCACGCGGCGGCGCGGTCGGCGGAGGCGTGCCTCCGGGTCGTGTGGCCCGAGGCCGCGTCCGAGCTCGCGCCGTTCGTGGCGGCGGCCGAGGCCGCGACGCTCGACGGGCTCGAGGAGCTCTTCGCCCGCACGTTCGACTGGAGCACGACCGTCGCCCTCGAGGTCGGCTGGCACCTCTACGGCGAGCAGTACGAGCGCGGCGCGTTCCTCGTGCGCATGCGGGAGCGTCTGCGCGCGACCGGCGTCGAGGAGGGCTCCGACCTGCCCGACCACCTCGGGACGTGCCTTCGGCTCCTGGGCCGCCTGCCCGCCGACGAGGCGATCGGGCTCTCGACGGTGGCCCTCGTGCCCGCCGTCGGGAAGATCCTCGCCGGGTTCGGTGCCGAGCCGAACCCGTATGTCGCCGTGATCCGCGCCGTCCAGGCCGTCGTCCGCGAGGTCGCCGGCGCGGATGGCGAGGGGGGAGGCCGCTGATGCCGCCCGTGACCGCCCTGGACGTGATCCTCTTCGTCGCGGCGCCCTACGTCGCCCTGACCCTCTTCTTCTTCGGGACGATCATCCGCTACCGGATCCGCCCCTTCTCGTACTCGAGCCTCTCGAGCCAGTTCCTCGAGAACGAGCACCACTTCTGGGCGCAAGTCCCTTTCCACTACGGGATCCTGTTCGTCCTCGCGGGCCACGTGGTGGGCTTCCTGCTGCCCCGCCAGCTGCTCGGCTGGAACGCGGCGCCCTTCCGGCTCTACCTCCTCGAGGGGACCGGGCTCGCGGCCGCGGCGCTCGCCTTCGTGGGGCTGCTCAACATCGTCCTGAGGCGTCTCCGGAGCCGGCGCGCGGCCGTCACGACCACCCCGATGGACTGGGTCGTCTACGGCCTGCTCGCCGTCCAGATCGCGTCCGGCCTCCTCGTCACGGTCTCCTATCCGTGGGGCTCGTCCTGGTACGCCGCGACGATGACGCCCTACCTGCGCTCGCTCGCGACGTTCGCCCCGGAGCCCGGCTGGGTGGCGGCGATGCCCTGGCTCGTGAAGCTCCACGTGGTCGGGCTGTGGGCGCTGCTCGGCGTCTTCCCCTTCACCCGGCTCGTCCACGTCCTGGTCGTCCCGAACCCGTACCTGTGGCGCCGGACGCAGGTCGTCCGGTGGCTGGGCCCCTCCCGCGCCTGGAAGGAGCCGACGCGATGATGCCCTTCGGCGCGCGCTTCCAGGACTTCCGTCGGGCGGGGCACATGCCCACGCTGCTGACGTCCCTCCTCTACTTCGACTTCTGCTTCGCGATCTGGGTGCTCAACGGCGCCATGGCGCCCTTCATCAGCGCCGAGTTCGGCCTCAGCCCCGCCGAGAAGGGCTTCATGGTCTCGGTGCCGGTCGTGGCCGGCGCGCTGATGCGCTTCCCCCTGGGCGTCCTGAGCCAGTACATCGGGCGCAAGAACGCCGCCCAGATCGAGATGGGCACGATCGTCCTCTCCCTGCTCGGAGGGTGGCTGCTCGTCGACAGCTACGTGGGCGTGCTGATGATGGGGGTCGCGCTCGGGGTCGCCGGCGCCAGCTTCGGGGTGGCGCTGTCGCTGGGATCGGGCTGGTTCCCGCCGCGCTACAAGGGTCTGGCCATGGGGATCGCCGGCGCCGGCAACAGCGGCGCGGTGCTCGCCGTCCTGCTCGCGCCGCCCCTCGCCCAGGCCTGGGGCTGGCGGTCCGTCTACGGGGTCGCGATCTTCCCCATGCTCCTGGCCATGCTCCTGCTCCAGGTGTTCGCGAAGGAGCCGCCGGACCGCGTCCACAAGAGCCTGAAGGACTACGCGAAGATCCTCCTCGAGCGCGACGTCTGGATCTTCAACCTGATCTACATGGTGACCTTCGGAGGCTTCATCGGCCTCACGAGCTTCCTGCCCACCCTGTTCCACGACCAGTACGGGATCGACAAGGCCCAGGTGGGGACCTACGCGGCCGGCATCATCGTGGCAGCCAGCGTGCTGCGGGTGCTCGGCGGGTGGCTCTCCGACCGGGTGGGCGGCCTCCGCCTGCTGTGGATCCTGTGCACGGCGATCATCGTGTGCACGCTCGTCTCCGCGCTGATGCCGGCGAGCCCCTGGGTCATGGTGGCCATCCTCGTGGTCTGCTTCGCCGCCATGGGCGCCGGGAACGGCGCGGTGTTCCAGCTCGTGCCGCTGCGGTACGCGACGAGCACCGCGGTAGCCGGGAGCCTGATCGGCGAGGTCGGTGCCCTCGCCGGCGGGTTCCTGCCCAACGCCATGGGGATCGGCCGCCAGTGGACCGGCAGCTTCGCGCCGGGCTTCCTCGGCGGCACGGCGCTCAGCATCGCCTCGCTGATCGTGCTCCTCAAGGTGAGCCGGCGCTGGACGTCGACCTGGGTCGGCGAGGGCGGCAAGGCCCTCGATCGGTCCCACGGGACCCCGGCCCCCGTCGCGCGGGAAGCGGCGCCCACGGGAGGCGCGTCGTGAGCGCGGGCGCATCCCGCCCCCCGCCTTCCCTGCCGGGCCGTCGCCTGCCCTCCTGGAACCCGGAGGACGAGGGCGCGTGGGCGCTCTGGGAGCGCAAGGTGGCGATGCGCAACCTCGCCATCTCCGTCCCGAGCCTCCTGTGCGCGTTCGCCGTGTGGATGTACTGGTCCATCATCACGGCGAAGATGAAGGACCTGGGCTTCCCGCTGACGGATGCCCAGCGCTACGGACTCATCGCCGTGGCGGGCCTGGCCGGCGCGACGCTCCGCATCCCGAACTCGTTCCTCGTGGGGCTGGCGGGCGGCCGGAACACGGTGGCGCTGACGACCGGCCTGCTCCTGCTCCCCGCGGTGGGTGCGGGCATCGCGCTGCGCGACCCCAACACGCCGTACGCCGCCTTCGTGGCGCTCGCGGCGCTCTCGGGCATCGGAGGCGGCAACTTCGCCTCCTCCATGTCGAACATCTCGTTCTTCTTCCCCAAGCGCACGCAGGGGCTCTACCTCGGCATCAACGCCGGCATCGGGAACCTGGGCGTGAGCGCGATGCAGTTCGCCCTGCCCCTCGCGGTGAGCTTCGGCCTGTTCGGGGCGCTGGGCGGCGCGCCGCTCCTGACGCCCAAGGCGGTGGCGGGGAGCCCGGCGGGCACCGAGGTGTGGCTCCAGAACGCGGGGCTCGTGTGGATCCCGATCCTCGCCGGGCTGTCCCTGTGGGCGTGGTTCCGCATGGACAACCTCCCCGCGCACGGCTCGGGCTCGACGGGTTCCTGCCTCGCGAAGGTGCTCTGGCTCCACCTGCTCGGCTTCGCCGGAGCCGCCGCGGGGCTGTGGCTCCTGCTCGGCCCGTCGTGGGAGCAGATCCTCGGCAAGGGGCGCGGCTACCACGCCATGTGGATCGCGCTGCCCGTCGCGGTGGTCGTGACGCTGGCCCTCCTGCGCTACGCCGCCCCGTCCGCCACGCGGGCGCGCATCAAGGACCAGTACGGGATCCTCCGGGAGAAGCACACCTGGGTCATGACGTTGCTCTACATCATGACCTTCGGCTCCTTCATCGGGTACGCGAACACCCTGCCGAACCTGATCAAGGACGTGTTCGGCTTCCTCCCGGGGCTCGACGCCGCGGGGAAGCCGATCCCGAACGGGAGCGCGCCGAACGCGCTGACCTACGCCTGGCTCGGCCCGCTCGTGGGCTCGCTGGTCCGGCCCGTCGGCGGGAGGCTCTCCGACCGCTTCGGCGGGGCCCGCGTCACGCAGTGGAGCACCGTCGTCATGATCGCCTCCGCGATCGGCGTCGCGTGGACGATCCACCAGGCGCGCACCGCGCCCTCGCCCGAGACGTGGTTCGCGCCGTTCCTGGGCCTCATCCTCCTGCTCTTCGTCACGACCGGCGTGGGCAACGGCTCCACGTTCCGGATGATCCCGATCATCTTCCCGCCCGCGAAGGCCGGCCCCGTCCTCGGCTGGACCTCCGCCATCGCCGCGTACGGCGGCTTCATCATCCCCAAGGTCTTCGGCGCCCAGATCGAGGCGCACCAGCCCGAGGTCGCGCTGTACGGGTTCGCGGCGTTCTACGTCCTCTGCCTCGCCGTGAACTGGTGGTACTACGCGCGCCGCGGCGCCGAAGTGCGGTGCTGACATGCGACATCCGACCGTCCTCGCGCTCCTCGCCGTCCTGCTCGTCCTCGCCGTGGTCGTCGTCGTCCAGGGCGCGAGCACCCCGCTGCCCGGGAACGACATCGGGTACGAGCCGGACCAGCCCATCCTCTTCTCCCACCAGATGCACGCGGGGGAGCTCTCGATCGACTGTCTCTACTGCCACGTGGGGGCCGAGCGCAGCCGGCACGCGGGGATCCCGAGCGAGCAGATCTGCATGAACTGCCACCGGTTCGTGGCGGCCCCGCTCGCCTCCGTCCGGGAGGAGGAGGCCGCGGCGACGAAGGAGGCGCGGCCCGTCCGGCCCGTCCTCTCCCCCGAGATCGGGAAGCTCTACCGCGCGCAGGGGCTCGGGAGCGACGGCAAGCCCCTTCCCGACGCCTTGGCGCAGCCCGTGCGCTGGGTCAAGGTCCACAACCTCCCCGACTTCGCGTTCTTCGACCACCGGTCGCACGTCGGGGCCGGCTTCGCCTGCGCGACCTGCCACGGGCCCGTCGACGCCATGGCGCGCGTGCGCCAGTTCTCCGACCTCACCATGGGCTGGTGCGTCAACTGCCATCGCGCCTCGAACCTCTCGGGCCTGCCCGACGGCCGCCCCGCATCCGCCTCCACCGACTGCTCGACGTGCCACTACTAGGTCGTGCCCCCATGACGCACTCCCCCCTCCGATGGACCTCCCTGGCGGAGCGCGACGCGCTGCTCGCCGCGGCCGACGCGACGTCCCGGGATCCGGGCATGGCCACGCCGAGCGCGGCCGCGGCGGACGGGGACCACGGGCACGCTCACCCCGAGGAGCGCGCCGACGCCTTGGCGGGCCCGGCGGCCCTCCACGCGCACGAGACCGGCGCGTCCGACGTCACCCGTCGCACGTTCCTCGCGGCCGCGGGCTTCTCGCTCGCGGGCGCCCTTGGCGGGTGCGGGCGCGCCCCGACCCAGACGGCGGCGCCCGGGTCGACGCAGCCCGAGGAGACGATCGCGGGGATCTCGACCTGGTACGCGACCACCTGCGGGGGGTGCACCGCGGGATGCGGTCTGATCGTCCGCTGCCGCGACGGCCGACCGGTGAAGATCGAGGGGCTGCCGGCCCATCCGGTCTCCCACGGGGGCGTCTGCGCCGTGGGGCAGGCGCAGCTGCTGTCCCTGTACGACTCCCGGCGCCTCCGGCGGCCGGCCCTGGACGGCAAGGAGAGCGCCTGGAAGGACGTCGACGCGCGCGTCGTCGGCGCCCTAGCCGGCGTCCGCTCGGCCGGGGGTGCCGTGCGCGTGCTCACGGGCACCGTCACGAGCCCCTCCACCCTCGCGGCCGTCGCGCGCTTCCTGGACGCCCATCCGGGCGGCCGCCACGTCGTCTACGACGCGCTCTCGGCCTCGGCGCTGCTCGACGCGCACGCGAGGGCGTTCGGCGTGCGTGCCCTCCCGCGCTACCGCCTCGAGCGGGCGACCGTGATCCTCGGCGTGGAGGCGGACTTCCTCGGCACCCACATCTCTCCCGTCGAATTCACGCACGGATGGCGCGCGGGGCGGACGCTCGAAGGCCCGCCGCCTCGCCTCTCCTTCCACGCCCAGGTCGAGTCCGCCCTCAGCCTGACCGGTTCCAACGCCGATCGACGGTTCCGCGTCGCCCCGGGGCAGGTGGGGCCCTTCGTCGCCCATCTCGCCGCGCGCGGCGCCGCCCGGGGATCGACCTCCGCCCCGGTCCCGGCCGATCCCTGCCCGGTCCCCCTCGAGGCACTCGACGACCTGGTCGACCGCCTGGTCCGGGCGCGCGGCGCCGCCGTGGTCCTGTGCGGGAGCAACGACCTCGACGTCCAGCGGCTCGTGATCGCCGTGAACGCGGCGATCGGCGCGTACGGCGCGACGATCGACGTGAAGGCGCCTTCCTTCCAGCGCCGGGGCGACGACGCCGCGCTGGCGGCCCTGATCGACGAGATGGAGGCCGGGAAGGTGGCGGCGCTCCTCGTCGCCGGATGCAACCCCGTCGCCGACGCGGCGGACGGCGCCCGGCTCGCGGCGGCCCTCGCGAAGGTCCCGACGAGGATCGGGCTCGCCGAGCGCGCCGACGAGACCACGGCCCGCCTCTCCGTCGTGCTCCCGGCTCCCCACGCCTTCGAGTCCTGGGACGACGCCGAGCCCGTGGCGGGGGTCTTCTCCGTCTCCCAGCCCCTGATCCGGCCCTTCGGCGAGCCTCGCACCCTGCGCGAGTGCCTCGCGGCGTGGGCAGGGAAGCCCGCGCCCGACCCCGAGCTCGTGCGCGCCACGTTCGCGAAGGACGTGGTCCCGCGCGCGCGCGGGACGACGACGCCCGTGCGTCTCTGGCGCCAGACCGTCCGCGAGGGCTTCCTCGCCCTGACGCCGCGTCCGTCGGAGACGAAGGCCTACGACGCGGCCGCCGTCGCCTCGGCGGCGCCCCGCGCGAAGGTGCCCGCCGCGGGACGCCTCGCCCTGGTGCTCGGGCCCTCGGTCGGGATGCTCGACGGGCGCCACGCGCAGAACCCCTGGCTCCAGGAGCTGCCCGACCCCATCACGAAGCTCACGTGGGGCAACGCCGCCTCGCTCTCCCCCGCGACGGCGAGCGCCCTGAACCTCTCCGACGGGGACGTCGTCCGGGTCGCCGCCGCGGAGGGCGGGGTCTCCGTCGAGCTGCCCGTGCTGGTCCAGGCCGGCCTCGCGGACGGCGTCGTGGCGATCCCGCTCGGCTACGGACGGCTCGGCACCGACCGCTTCGCGGGCGTGGGGCCCGCGTGGATCGAGGCCCGCCCCACGGTCCGCAAGGGAGAGGCCGTCGGGCGCAACGCTTCGGGCTTCCTCACCATGGTGGGGGGCGCCGTCGCCTACGCGGGGCGCGAGGTCACCGTGACGCGGACGGGCGCCCGGGAGGCGCTCTCGCTGTCCCAGACGTGGGGCACGCAGGACCTTCCGAAGGGCCTCGCGCCGCGCGGCCACGAGCGCCGCGACGCGGTCCGCGAGACCACGCTCGCGGCCTTCTCCGCGGACCCCGCGTCGGGCAACGCCGCCCCGCACGCGGGCGCCGACCTCTGGTCGCGCGACCACGCGACGCCGGGCGCGCGCTGGGGCATGGCGATCGACCTCGGCGCCTGCACCGGGTGCAGCGCGTGCGTGATCGCCTGCCAGTCCGAGAACAACGTGCCCGTGGTCGGCAAGGACGAGGTCCGTCGCCGTCGCGACATGGCCTGGCTGCGCATCGACCGCTACTACGCCGACGTGCCCGGGTCGCCCGGCGACGTCGACGTCGTCCACCAGCCCATGCTCTGCCAGCACTGCGAGAACGCGCCCTGCGAGACGGTCTGCCCCGTCCTCGCCACGGTCCACTCCTCGGACGGGTTGAACGCGCAGGTCTACAACCGGTGCGTCGGCACGCGCTACTGCGCGAACAACTGCCCCTACAAGGTCCGCCGCTTCAACTGGTTCGAGTACGCCTCGCCCGACTCGCTCGCGGACCTGGCCCTCAACCCCGACGTGACCGTCCGCTCGCGCGGGGTCATGGAGAAGTGCTCGTTCTGCGTCCAGCGCCTCCACGAGGCGAGGGCCGAGGCGAAGCGCGCCGGACGGCCGCTCGCCGACGGCGAAGCCCGCACCGCCTGCCAGCAGTCCTGCCCGGCCCAGGCCATCGTGTTCGGCGACCTGAACGACCCGAAGAGCCGCGTCGCGGCGCTCCTCCGCGACCCCCGCCGCTACCGCGTCCTCGAGGAGCTGAACGTGAAGCCGTCCGTCGGCTACCTCACCAAGGTCCGGCACCGCGACGGCCCGGCGAAGGGCGCCTCCCATGACTGACCACGCCCACGAGCCTCCGTGGATCCGGCCGGGGAAGACGCTCCGGCAGGTGACCGACGACGTCCTGGGCCACCTCGAGGGGCGGCCCGGGAGGCTGTGGTGGGGCGGCTTCCTCCTCTCCCTCGGTTTGCTCGGGATCGGGCTCGTCAGCATCGGCTACCTGTTCCTGACGGGCATCGGCGTCTGGGGCCTCAACCGCACCGTCGGCTGGGCCTTCGACATCACGAACTTCGTCTTCTGGGTCGGCATCGGGCACGCCGGGACCCTCATCTCGGCGATCCTGCTGCTCTTCCGCCAGCGGTGGCGCACCTCGATCAACCGCTCGGCCGAGGCGATGACGATCATCGCGGTGATGTGCGCGGGGATCTTCCCGCTGATCCACATGGGTCGCCCCTGGGTCGCGTACTGGGTGTTCCCCTACCCCAACACGCGCGGCTCGCTGTGGGTGAACTTCCGCTCGCCGCTCCTCTGGGACGTGTTCGCGATCGGGACGTACTTCACGATCTCGGCCGTGTTCTGGTTCGTGGGCATGATCCCGGACCTCGCGACCCTGCGCGACCGCGCGAAGACCGGGGTCCGCAAGGCCGTCTACCGCGCCCTCGCGCTCGGCTGGACCGGCTCCACCCGGTCGTGGCACCGCCACGAGACCGTGTGCCTCCTCCTCGCCGGCCTCGCGACGCCCCTCGTGCTGTCGGTCCACTCCGTCGTGTCGTTCGACTTCGCGACGTCCGTGCTGCCCGGGTGGCACGCAACGATCTTCCCGCCCTACTTCGTCGCCGGCGCCGTCTTCTCCGGCTTCGGCATGGTGCTGACGCTGATGCTCGTGGCCCGCAAGGTCATGGCGCTCGAGGCGTACATCACCAAGCGCCACGTCGACGTGATGTGCAAGGTCCTCCTGTCCATGGGCTGCATCGTGGCGCTGGCGTACGCGACCGAGCTGTACATGGCCTGGTACTCCGGCAACCCGTACGAGCAGTTCGCGTTCAGCAACCGCCTCTTCGGCCCCATGGGCTGGGCCTACGGCGTGATGGTCCTGTGCAACGTGCTCGTCCCCCAGGCGCTGTGGTCGCGCAAGGTGCGCGGGAACCTGCTCGTCGTCTTCGGGATCGCGCTGCTCGTCAACGTCGGGATGTGGTTCGAACGGTTCGTGATCATCGCCGGCTCCCTCATGAGGGACTTCCTCACCTCCTCCTGGGCCGACTACGCGCCCACGCTCGCCGAGATCGGCACGCTGATCGGCAGCTTCGGTCTCTTCTTCACGCTCTTCCTCCTCTTCTGCCGCTTCGTCCCCGCGATCGCCATGAGCGAGGTGAAGGCGACGGTGGTGCACGAGGCGCACGGGACGGCCCCGGGGGACGGGCCGCCGTCCCCGGAGGCGGGCGACCGTCCCGCCGCGCGCGCGGCCGAGGACGTCCTCGCCGGAGGTGCCCGATGACGCAGCGACTCCTCCTGGTCACCTTCGCCGACGAGCGCGGCCTCCTGGCCGCCGTGCGCCATCTCCGCGCCGAAGGGCGGCCCATCCTCGACGTCCGGGCGCCCTATCCGGTCCACGGCCTGCCGGAGGCGCAGGGCCTCGTGCCCTCCCGCCTGCCGTGGGTCACGCTGTGGGGCGGCGCGGCGGGCCTCACGGTCGGCCTGCTGCTCCAGGCGTGGACGTCCGCCGTCGACTGGCCGCTCAACGTGGGAGGCAAGCCCCTCTTCTCCTGGCCCGCCTTCGTGCCCGTGGCGTTCGAGCTCGTCGTCCTCTTCGCAGGGCTCGCGACCGTCGCCGCGTTCCTGTTCGTCGACCGTCGCCGGGCCCCCGCGCCCCCGTCGCTCGACGGCCTCCGCGCGACGGACGATCGCTTCCTCCTGGCGCTCGCCGCGGAGGACGCCACGTACGACGCCGTCGCCCTCGAACGGTCGATGCGGGACCGGTTCGGCGCCCTCGGCGCGGAAGAGGTCTTCGTGGAGGACGCGTCGTGAAGGCCGGCCCGCTGCTCCTCGCCCTGCCCGTCGCGCTCCTCGTCGTCGGCGCCGTCGTGCTCCGCCGCGACGTGCGCGAGCGGAACCTGCAGGTCCTCCCCGCCGACATGGTCCGTACGCGGATCGCCCGTTCGGGCGGCCTGACGGACGGATTCGCCGACCGCCTGGTCCAGCGGCTCCCGCCCGAGGGCACGATCCCGCGCGACGGCTCGCTGGACGAGTTCGGTCCGAGCCTCGAGGAGGCCAAGCGGGCGGGCGAGACGCTTGGGAACCCGATCCCCGCGAGCCCCGCGGTGCTCGCGCGGGGCGCGCTGATCTTCGGCCGCACGTGCGCCTGCTGCCACGGGGCCGGCGGGCTCGGCGATGCGCCCGTGACCAAGCGGGGCTTCCCTCCGCCGCCCTCGTTCCTGCTCCCGGCGTCGAAGGCCCTGAAGGACGGCGAGATCTTCCACGCCATCACGTTCGGCCGGAAGAACATGCCGTCGGCCGCGATCCAGGTGGAGCGCGACGACCGTTGGCGCGTGATCCGCTACCTCCGGAGCCTCCAGGAGCCCGCGAAATGAAGTCCTTCGCCCCCGCGGGCCCTGTTCGGGCCCGGGAACCCCTGACCACCCTCCCCGTCGCCCTGCCGCGCATCCTCGCGCTCGTGGGCGGCGCCGTCTTCGTGCTCGGCCTGTTCCTCTCGCCCCGGGGCGTCTGGCCCGAGATGCTCCTCGCGGTCTTCGGGCTCGCGTGCACCGGGCTCGGCGGGGCCCTGTTCACGGCCCTCCACCACGTGACGGGCGCGAGATGGGGCCGCGGCGTCCTCCCCATCGCCCACGCCATGGTGGCGATCCTCCCCTTCACCGCCGCCGCCACGGCGGCTCTCGCCTTCGGATCGTCGTTCCTGTGGCCGTGGGCCGATCCGTCCGCCGTCGCGACCGACCCGCACCTCGGCTCGCGTGGTGCCTGGATGAGCGTGCCGTTCCTCTTGGGGCGACAGGCCGTGTCGTACGTCGTGTGGATCGGCCTCGGTGCCGTCCTCCTCCGGCGGTCGCGGCGGGCGATCGAGGTCGACGACCCCGCGACGCGCGCCGCGGCCGCCCGTGCGGCGGCGTGGTTCCTCGTCGGCTTCGCTCCGACCTTCTCCATGACGGCCTTCGACCTCGTGCTCTCCCTGGAGCGCCAGTTCTCGAGCACGATCTTCGCGATCTACCACTTCGCCGGGGCCTTCCTCTCGGCGCTCGCGCTCCTCACCCTGCTGGCGCTCGCGCTCGACCGACGCGACCTCCTCCCGGCGCGCGCCGTCACCGAGGATGTCTTCCACGACCTCGGCAAGCTGCTCTTCGGCTTCGCCTTCTTCTGGGGCTACATCTGGTTCTGCCAGTTCATGCTGGTCTGGTACACGAACATGCCCGAGGAGACGGGGTACTACGCGCTGCGGCACGCCGGGGGCTGGGAGCCCATCGCCATCCTCAACGTGTGCCTGAACTGGACGATCCCCTTCCTCCTGCTGCTCTCGGCCCGGATGAAGCGGAAGCCCCAGGCGCTCTCCATCGCGTGCCTGGTGATCCTCGCCGGCCGATTCGTCGACCTCCACCTGGCCATCGTCCAGCCGAGCCTCGGCGCGTCTCCCGCGCTCCGACTCTGGGACGTGGCGCTGCCCCTGGGCGCGTGCGGGGCGTTCCTCTGGTCCTGGCGTCGCGCCTGGGCGAGGGAGTCCGCGGGCGCCGCGGCCTGATCGGCGTCAGGGGTGCCGTCCGTCCGCCGGCGCCGTCGCCGTCGACGGATCCTCGAGCGCGCTCGAGTCGAGCGGGCGGGCGAGCGCGTGCGCACGCGCCTGGCCGATCCCGAGGGCCTCCTGCGTCCGTCCGGCCCGCGTCAGGGCGATCGCGAGCCCGCGCCAGGCGAGATCGAGCGACGGGGCCTGCGTCACCGCGTCGAGGAAGGCGTCCACCGAGCCCGAGACGTTGCCGGCGGCGAGACGCTGCCTGCCGAGCGCCAGGCTGCCCTCGATCCACCCGCGCTGGAGCCTCACGGCGATCTCGAGATCGGCCAGGCCCTCTGGATCCTGTCCCATGCCGCGCACGAAGCGCTCCACCGCGGCGTGCGCGCGCAGGACCGGCTCCGCGTCCTTCAGGAACTTCGCGAGCAACGCATTCCCCTCGCGCGTGCGCGGCACGGCCTCGAGCGCCGCGCGTCGGACCTCCGGCACGGGGTCTGCGAGCCCCGCGGCCGGGTTCGCGAGGTAGCGCACGGCGTTGGCCCGGAAGAAGGGGTCGGGATGGCCGAGCGCCGCCTCGAGCAGGGGGC